>CANGUI010000116.1 GCA_947457025.1 Flammeovirgaceae bacterium
AACTGTCGAAATCCATCTTCTCGAGCATTTTCTTGAGCATGAGTATGCCCGCCCAGGGCGTGATCTCTTTATCGGTAAACTCGATTTTATAGTCCATAGACTTTGTCAGAAAATCTGACCGAATTTAAGGACTCTTTGAACAACTTAAAATGTTGATTATCAAATCTTTTTCACATGTTTTCTCTAATGGCCGCCATTAGAACTTTTTCCTAATGACAATTCCGGGATAAAATCAAGCCTGGTCCGATGGTTTTTGATTCCTCACCTGCGGGCATGGCTGAGTACCGGAATAGCATCCGAGCAAAAAGACATTTTTTGGTTTCGTATGTGGCGACGCTTGGCCTGTTAATGGGAAGCGTGGCCTCCGGAAATGAACGCACGGCGGGCCTGATGCTGGCAGGATGTGTTGTAACGTTCTCGTTTTCGATGCACTTTATCGGAAAGTCGACCAACCAACTGCATAAATCAGTTTGGTTACGAAATCGGGACGCACTGAACCGGCGTCGCTGACTTAGCGATCGACCTCACCGAGGACAATGTCGATTGAACCCAGAATGGCTACCAGATCAGCCAGGAGCACCCCGCGCGTGATCTCCGGCAGGATGGCGAGGTTTACAAAACTGGGGCCACGGGCTTTGCAGCGGAGTGGAATGTCGGATTTCCCATCCGCGCGGAAATAGAACCCCAACTCACCTTTCGGATTCTCGGCCCGCACGTACAACTCCTGGGCTTTGGGTCTGATTTTCCTGGGTAACAACGCATGCGGATCAAAGTCGCGCGTACGCTTGTGTTGGTCGAGCAGTTGCACACAACACTGATCTGCGATCTTCATGCTTTCGCGGATTTCTGCCAGCCGCACCCAGGTGCGATCCCAGCAATCTCCCACCTGGCCCCTTCGTCCGGTGCCGATGGGCACATCAAATTCAAGTTCAGGATAGACCGAGTACGCGTCTACCCGGCGAAGGTCGTACCGCAGGCCGGAGGCGCGTAACATCGGCCCGGTAATGCCGGCATTGATGGCGAGGTTGAGCGGCAGTACGCCCACATTCGCCGTGCGGGCAACAAAGATCTTGTTGTTGATCAGGAGTGTCTCCAACTCATTTACCTTGGGCCGGAAATAGTGAATAAACTCGCGGCACCTATCTTCAAACCCAACGGGCAGATCATAGAACAAGCCACCAACCCAGATATAATTGTAAAGCAGACGCGAGCCGGATGCCCATTCCAGCAACCGGAGAATATGTTCGCGGTCGCGCATCACCCAAAAGAAGGGCGTCATCGCCCCAATGTCCATCCCGTAAGTGCCGATCGCAATCAGATGCGAAGCAATGCGATTTAATTCTGCCACCAACACGCGGATATACTCAATGCGTTTGGGCAGTTGCCCGTCCAGCCCAAGCATTTTTTCCACGCCCATCACGAAAGCATGTTCCGAGTTCATGGAAGCCACGTAATCCATCCGATCCACAAACGGGATGATCTGGTTATAAGGGAGATTCTCTGCATGCTTCTCAAAGCAGCGGTGCAGGTAACCGATATGGGGGATGACATCCTTTACGACCTCACCATCGCTCACCACCTCGAGGCGCAGCACCCCGTGGGTGGATGGGTGCTGTGGCCCGATGTTGATGAGCATCTCTTCGGGGCGCAGTTGGGCCGGCTCAAATTTATTGGGCTCAGACAGATCAAGATTGGCAGGATGGTAGTGGTACGCCTGTCTCACGGATACAGTTTTTCGCGATCGTACTTCACCGACATACCGCGGTAGGTGGGTTGTTCCTCGTAGTCTTTGCGGAGCGGGTGTCCCTCCCAGTCGGCCGGCAGCAGGATCCTGCGCAGGTCGGGATGGCCGGTAAAGCGGATACCCAGCAGATCGAACGCCTCGCGCTCATGCCAGTTAGCTGTACGCCAGATGCCCGACACGGAGGGCACTTCCGGATGGTTGCGTGGAACAATGACCTTGACGGCCAACGCTTTGTTGAACGGAATTGAGTAAAGATGATAAACTACCTCCATTGAATTTGACGCGGGGCCGTTGTCAATGCCCGTGAGACACGCCAGCTGATCAAACAAGAAATCGGGGAGTTTGTGAAGGTCGGTAAGCACAGCGGGCAACTGCTCAACGGGCACAACGTAAGTTACCGGGTGACTGTTGGGTACCACGTGCGCGGTACCGCCGGTGGCTTCTTCCAGCCATATCTTTATCTGCTCGTGGTCCATCAGCCTCTCGATGTCAGGATGCTCTCCCCCCTGATCTTCTCCTGCAACTTCATGATGCCGCCCAACAGCGCTTCAGGCCGCGGCGGACAACCCGGTACATAGACATCAACGGGAATAATCTGATCCACTCCTTTCACGACGTGGTAGCCGTGCTGCCAGTAGGGCCCGCCACAATTGGCGCATGAGCCCATCGAAATCACATACCGCGGCTCGGCCATCTGCTCATACAGTCTGCGCACGCGGTCGGCCATTTTGAACGTAACGGTACCGGCGATGATCATGACATCGCTCTGGCGCGGGGTAGCACGCGGCGCCATACCAAACCGATCCATATCATACGGCGTTGAGCCTGCGCTCATGAATTCGATGGCACAGCAGGCGAGCCCGAAGGTCATCGGGAAAAGCGAAGAAAGCCGGGACCAGTTGAGCAGATCATCGATTTTTGCAATGATCACGCCGCCGTTGCCGAGCGACTCTTTGTAAGCCCAGTTATGGTTTGGTATGGCGCTCATTGAGTTGATCGTAAAACTGTTTCGGAACCGGCGAAGGGTAGTCGCGCACTTCCGGCTTCGGTTTGATCCAATCCAGATGGCCGTTTACCCAGGCATAGGCCAATCCAAGTACCAACAGCAGGATGAACACCATCATGGCAGCGAAGGAGTACCACCCCCACGAGCCGTCGGTTTGCGCGATCAAATCCGCATCGGCAAAAAGCATCGCCCACGGAAACATGAAGACCACTTCGATCTCGAAAAGCAAAAAGACGAGGGCCAGAATATAAAACCGCACATTGACCTGCACCCACGCGTTGCCTTTGGGATCCTCGCCACTTTCGTAGGCGGCATTTTTTTCAACATTGGGACGATGGGGCCGCAGCAGCCTTGATACCAGCAGCGCACTCGCGACAAACGAGCCACCGCCAATAAGAAAGAGGAGCACTTCGCTCCAGCCCGAAGGAGGTTGCATGAATTGCATCGGGTAAAGATACGAAGGTTTCATTCGCCGGCCCCACGGGGAGAACTGCATTTCTGCGGCACTGCCGGAGGGGTTTGAACCCGAAGGGCTTGCATACACGGCCCGAAAAGGGCGCCGGAATACCGTTGGATCGTGTAAACACGCTGGCTCCACGGGGACCACCGGCTTAATCGTGCAGCGGCCGTTTTTTGATCATGCCTCCTTTAATGTCGTTAACGCTGTTTTCCACCACGAAGGCATTCTCGTCTATCTTGGCGATTTCGGTTTTGAGTTTCTGTAGTTCGAGACGCGTGATCACGGAGATGATCACATCGTGCTCCCGTTCTTGTTTGCCGCGTTTGCCGAAACCGCTTTTCCCCTTCAGCACCGTAACCCCCCTCCCCATGTTTTCAATGATGGCCTGCTGAATCGCATAGCTTTTATCGGAAATGATCATCACGCTGGTGTACTCCTCAATGCCATGCACTACAAAATCGACTGTTTTGGAGGCGACCAGGTAGGTGAGAATCGCATACAGAGCAGTTTCCAGGTTTATCAGGTAGGCAGCCACGGCAAAGATGAGGATGTTCAGAACCAAAATAACATCGCCCACGGTGAGCGTAGTTTTCTTACTCGAATAAATGGCCAACACTTCGGTGCCATCAATCACGCTGCCCCCGCGAATGGATAAGCCGATACCCGCTCCGAGAAAAAAGCCGCCAAAAACAGAGATCAGTAGTTTGTCGTGTGTGATGGTGGGAAAATCCACAAACGCGAGTACAAGCGCAAGTGCAGCCACAGCGATGCCCGTTTTGAATGCAAAAATGCGGGAGACCTGGGTGTAGGCGATCAGAATAAACGGCAGGTTGATGAGCGCCACCAGCAGCGAAAGCGGAACACCTGAAACGAGGTGGACCAACAGCGAGATGCCCATAACGCCGCCATCGAGAAACTGATTCGGAAGCAAAAAACCTTTCAGGCCGAAGCTGGCGGAAAAAACACCGGCAGTGATGAAGAGCACATCCTTGATGTTACGCGCCCATTCAATCCGCTTGGTGCGAAGTTGCAGAAGTGCCGAATGGCGGGATGAGGTGGACATAAATCCAATAATACGGATTCAAATCCCGGCAGGCAAGCCTGTTGAAAAAAGACGGTAATTCAACCCGCCCACCCGTCGCGGTCGAGGCTGCGGTACTGGATGGCTTCCGCCAGATGTTCAATGCGGATATCGTCTGCGCCGGAGAGATCAGCGATCGTGCGCGATACTTTCAAAATCCGGTCGTAGGCACGGGCAGAAAGGCCGAGGCGCTCCATGGCAGTTTTGAGCAGCATCCGGCCCGCCTCATTGATCGAGCAGACCTCCTTTACCTGATTGGACGGCATCATCGCATTGGTATATATCCCCGAAAGGGACTTAAAGCGTTCGAGCTGCCGCTCGCGGGCCTGTACCACGCGGGCGCGGATGTCGGCCGAACTTTCCGTTTTGCGCTGGGCGGTCATTTCGTCAAATGTAACGGGCACCACTTCCACATGCAGGTCAATGCGGTCGAGCAGCGGACCACTGATTTTGCTGAGATAACGCTGTACCACGCCGGGGGCACAGACACATTCTTTTTCCGGGTGATTGTAGTAGCCGCACGGGCACGGGTTCATGCTGGCCACCAGCATGAAGTTGGCGGGGTAATCGATAGAGATGCGGGCGCGTGAGATCGTGACGCGGCGTTCCTCCATAGGCTGGCGCATCACTTCGAGCACGGTACGTTTAAACTCGGGCAATTCATCCAAAAACAATACCCCGTTATGGGCGAGTGATATTTCCCCGGGCTGGGGATGGCCGCCACCGCCTACCAAGGCCACATCCGAGATGGTGTGGTGGGGCGAGCGGAACGGCCGTGAGGTGAGCAACGTGGCATTCGAACCGAGTTTGCCGGCCACTGAGTGAATTTTGGTGGTCTCCAGCGCCTCGTTGAGCGTGAGCGGCGGCAGGATGCCCGGCAGGCGCTTGGCAAGCATGGTTTTGCCCGCACCGGGCGGGCCGATCATGATGGCATTGTGGCCACCGGCTGCTGCTATCTCCAGCGCACGCTTGATGTTTTCCTGCCCCTGTACGTCGCGGAAATCAAAATCATAATGGTTGGCCTTGGTCTGAAACACATCGCGCGTATCTGCCGTCAGCGGCGCGATGGTCTTTTCGCCGTTAAAGAAGCCAATTGCGTCCGACAGCGTTTCCACGCCGATCACTTCCAGGTTGTTCACAATGGCGGCCTCGTGGGCGTTTTCCATCGGCAGCACCACGCCTTTCAATTTCTCTTTACGTGCCTGTATGGCGATAGGCAACACGCCTCGGATGGGGCGGAGAATGCCATCCAGCGACAACTCGCCCATGATGAGGTATTGGTCAAGGGCCTCGGCCACCACCTGGCCGGAGGCTTTGAGAATCGACAGTGCAATGGGCAAATCATAGGCGCTCCCCTCCTTGCGCAAATCGGCTGGCGCCAGGTTTACTACCACTTTGGTGCGCGGCATGAAGTACCCGAGACTTTTAAAAGACGATTCAATGCGGTGCTCACTTTCTTTCACCGCTGCATCCGGCAATCCGGTAAGAAAAAAATGTTGCCCCTGTGTTACATTTACTTCCACAGTGATGGTCCGGGCATCAACGCCCAAAACGGCCGCGCCAAAGGTTTTTGAAACCATGCGCTAAAGATAAAATGGAATAGTGGCAAATCAGCGAACCTGGCGTTCGATGAGGAGTATAAGGATGTGAATGATCTTAATGTGGATTTCCTGAATCCGGTCGGCATAGCCGGAAAAGGGAACGCGGATTTCCACGTTCGCCAAGCCAGCCAGTGGGCCGCCGTCATTCCCGGTAAGCGCTACCACCTGCATCCCCCGGGCCCGAGCGGCCTCCGCGGCTTTCAGGACGTTGGGAGACTTCCCGCTCGTGCTAATGGCCAGCAACACATCTCCCGGATTGCCCAAGGCCTCAATAAACCGGGCGAACACGTTTTCAAATCCGTAGTCGTTAGCTACGCAGCTGATGTGGCTGGCATCGGAGATACACAGTGCCGGCAAAGCCCGGCGGCTCTCCCGATAGCGCCCGGTAAGTTCTTCGGCAAAATGCATGGCATCGCAGTGGGATCCACCGTTGCCAC
>CANGUI010000117.1 GCA_947457025.1 Flammeovirgaceae bacterium
AACGCACAGGCATCATGGCGCACGGACCCGAAGCGGTCAGGGGCAGGTGGCGCTATTGGCGATATTGGCACGCACGCCGCCAACCTGGCCGAGTACATCACCGGGTTGAAGATAACTGAAGTTTGTGCCATGCTGAACATCACGGTAAAAGGGCGCAAACTGGATGACGACAGTTCCATGCTGATCAAATTCGAGAACGGCGCCACGGGCGTACTGGTAGCCACTCAGGTTGCGGCCGGTGATGAAAACAACCTGAATATCCGGGTGTATGGTGAAAAGGGTGGGCTGGAGTGGAAGCAGGAAGAACCCAACACGCTTGTAATGAAGTGGCTAGATCGTCCGAAAGAAATTTTGCGGGCGGGTTGGCCTTACTTGTCGGACGCTGCTAAAAAGTTTTCCCGCACGCCGGCCGGTCATCCGGAAGGGTACCTTGAAGCATTTGCCAACATCTATCGCGCGTTCACCAGTGCGCTGTACGATTATAAACCAGGCCGGAAAATGGATCCCGTGAGATATGATTTTCCCGGCGTTGATGATGGCATTCGAGGCATGACGTTCATCGATACCGTGGTAAAGTCGGCTCACGGCAAGGCAAAATGGACGAAGATAAAATAGCACCGGCAACAGCCTGCAGCAAACCTAACTGTAAACCAAAATGCACGCATGAAAATTATTCAGGGACCGGCCATTTTTTTAGCCCAATTCATGGGCGATTCCCCACCCTTTGATCATCTTAAATCGATTTGCAAATGGGCTGCAGGGCTTGGGTACGCTGGCGTGCAGATTCCATCGTGGGATACGCGCTGCATCGACCTGAAGCGCGCGGCCGAAGAAAAAGAATATGCCGCGCAGATCAAAGAAACAGTTGAGTCGTGCGGGCTGCAGATCACGGAGCTTTCCACCCACCTGCAGGGCCAGTTGGTGGCGGTTCACCCTGCATACGACAAGTTGTTTGATGCATTTGCTCCGAAAGAGGTGCATGGACTTCCCAAAGAACGAACGAAGTGGGCTGTCAATCAGTTAAAGTATGCTGCAAAAGCGAGTGCTAATCTTGGATTAAAGGCGCATGCAACGTTCAGCGGTGCTTTACTCTGGCCTACCGTTTACCCGTGGCCGCAACGCCCGGCTGGACTGGTCGAGGACGGATTTGGAGAACTGGCCAAGCGATGGCTACCGATCCTCAATACTTTTGATAAGTACGGTGTAGACCTTTGCTATGAAATCCATCCCGGTGAAGATCTTCACGATGGGGTTAGCTTCGAGCGCTTCTGGGAGGCCACCGGCAAACATGCCCGGTGCAATATTTTGTACGATCCCAGCCATTTTGTGCTGCAACAACTGGATTACCTCCAATACATCGATTTTTATCACTCCTTCATCAAGATGTTTCATGTGAAGGATGCGGAGTTTAATCCCACCGGCAAAAGCGGTGTCTACGGAGGCTATCAGGATTGGGTAAACCGGCCTGGAAGATTCCGCTCACTTGGTGATGGGCAGGTTGATTTCAAACGAATTTTTTCGAAACTCGCTCAATACAATTATGAGGGCTGGGCGGTATTGGAGTGGGAATGTTGCATCAAACATCCCGAACAGGGAGCAGCGGAAGGGGCCCCTTTTATTAAAAATCACATCATCCGGGTGACGGAAAAAGCATTTGATGATTTTGCCTCGGCCGGAACAAATCCGAAGTTGAACCGAGCCGTGTTGGGTTTACGTTGAGATTCACTGAAAACAAACGATCAGAGATGAACAATGAAATAAAAAAACAGATGATGGCGGCTGCAGTTGTGCTGATGGTGGCATGCACCACGCCCAAGGAAACCGTCAAAGAGGATTATGGAAATCCGGAGTCAGCAGATGCTGCTATGGAAGTGACGGCAGCCGACATCATCGCCCAGGGTGAATCGTTAGTGAAGGCCAGCGACTGCAAAACCTGCCATCACGTTGCAAACAAAATCATCGGGCCGTCTCACACGGACGTAGCAAAGAAGTACGAATTTACAACAACAAATGTAGCGTATCTGGCCGGTCGGATTATCAACGGCGGCGCGGGCGTGTGGGGAGAAATACCCATGACCGCCCATACGGATTTGTCGCAGGCCGACGCGGAAAAGATGGCCCGCTACGTGCTGTCACTGGACGGCGAGATCGAGCATTGATCCGGACTGGTTGGTCTTCGTGGCCTGCAGGCTTGCCGCGTCAGGCGTTGGGTGCGTAGTTGATAAACGTAAAAAATATAAAAGTTGAAAAAGATAGTTTTCTTCCTGGGTTGTGCCCTGCTGATGCAGTCGTGCTTCAATGAAAAACCACGGGTGCTGGTATTCTCCAAAACAAAAGGCTATCGCCACGAATCGATTACGCCGGGAAAGGCGGCCCTTCTTAAACTGGGCGCCGAAAATGGCTTTGATGTAGACACCACGGAGAACAGCGCCTATTTTCACGAAGACAGCTTGAAGCGCTACCGGGCCGTGATCTTTCTGAGCACTACCGGTGATGTGCTTGATGCGCAGCAACAGAATGCGTTCAAAAGATTTATCCAGGCAGGCGGAGGATACGTGGGCATTCATGCCGCCGCGGACACCGAGTATGATTGGTGGTGGTACGGTAAAATGGTGGGCGCATACTTCAAAAGTCACCCGCATCAGCAAAAAGCCCGGCTGCTAAAAATGAAGACCGATCAGCTTGATCAAAAGACCCCCGAACCCTGGGAGCGATTTGATGAATGGTATAATTACAAAAATATCTCCGATAATATTCAGGTGCTTTATAAACTGGATGAAAAGTCTTACCAGGGCGGTGAAAACGGTGATGATCATCCGATCGTCTGGTACCAGGAGTTTGACGGCGGTCGTGTGTTTTACACGGGCATGGGCCACACAAACGAAAGTTTTCAGGAAAAAGAATTTCTCGATCAGGTGCTGCTCGGTGTAAAATATGCCATCGGCAAACTTAAACCCGACTATTCCAAAGCGCGTGAGTCTCGCCTTCCCGAAGATAACCGATTCCGAAAGGTTGTGCTTGGCTACAATCTGGATGAGCCTACCGAATTTACCATTTTACCCGATGGACGCATCATCTTCATTGAACGGAAGGGGGCCGTAAAGATGTACGACCCCGGCCAAGACTCTATTTTCCGGATCAACAGTTTCAATGTGTACACCACCCACGAGGATGGCATGATCGGCATTACCCGCGATCCCGATTTTGCCTCAAATAATTGGCTCTACATTTTTTATTCACATCCGGAGCGTCCGGCTAATATAGTATCTCGCTTCACGTTTACGAAAGGAGCTATTGATATGGCATCCGAAAAGCAGATCCTCGAGGTAGCTACCCAGCGTGAGACCTGCTGCCACACCGGCGGCTCACTGGCTTTTGGCCCGGATGGGAACCTGTACATCTCCACCGGAGACAACACGAGTCCGTTTGAGTCGGATGGTTTCAGTCCGGCGGATGAGCGAGCCGGTCGCGCGCCATTTGATGCGCAGAAATCATCGGCCAACACGAATGACCTGCGCGGAAAAATCCTGCGCATCCGGCCAACGCCAGAGGGCGGCTACACGATCCCGGATGGCAATCTTTTTCCTGAGGGAGAAGAAAAAACAAGGCCCGAAATTTACGTGATGGGTACACGCAATCCCTACCGGATTTCCATCGATGAAAAGACCGGCTTTTTATATTGGGGCGAAGTGGGGCCGGACGCCGGTTCCGATCATCCCGAACGCGGACCCCGTGGCTATGATGAGGTGAATCAGGCCAAGAAGCCCGGCTTCTTCGGCTGGCCGTTATTTGTGGGCAATAACTATGCGTATGGAAAATACGACTTCGATAAGAAACTGGTTATTGCTAAGCATGATCCTCAAGAGCCCATCAATTCGTCTCCGAACAATACCGGTAAAGCGGAATTGCCGGCAGCAAATCCCGCATTTATCTGGTACCCCTATGCGGCGTCCCCTGATTTTCCGTTAATGAAAGAAGGTGGCCGTAATGCTATGGCCGGTCCGGTCTACTACTCCGAAAAATTCAAAGATCAGCCGGGTGCCTTTCCGCCATATCTGGATGGTAAGCTGATCATCTATGATTGGATGCGCAACTGGGTACGTTTGGTTAGCATGGATGCGGATGGCCACATCACGGATATGGAACCGTTCCTCTCGGGGCTGTCGTTCAACAACATCATCGACATGGAGTTTGGCCCCAATGGCATGCTGTACACCCTCGAGTATGGCACAGCATGGTTCAAGCAGAACATGGATGCGCGCCTGTCCCGGATCGAATACAACAAAGACAACCGCGGCCCTGATGCGCAACTATTAGCCAACACAACCAAAGGTGCTGTGCCGCTCTCCGTACAGTTTTCGGCAGCGGAATCTGTTGACCCCGATGGCGATCCGATCACTTTTGAGCTGGAGATCAATGGAGCGACCACCACATCGCCTGACGGTGTGTTTAACCATGTGTTTGATAAGCCCGGAATATACAAGCCAACACTTACCGTGACTGATTCAAAAGGGTATCAGTCGAGTACGCAGTTGACGATTATGGCTGGAAATCAACCGCCTGAAGTAGCGATAAGTTGGGTAGGTAACTCGCAGTTCTATCTCAATGGTGCCAGTGGCCGGTATTCAGTCGCGGTGTCAGACAAAGAAGACGGTAGCCTGGCCGATGGCAAAATTAAAGCGGATCGCGTGCATGTGACTTTCGACTATCTGCCGCAGGGATTTGACCTTACGAAAGTGGCGCAGGGACACCAGCGGCCTGAATTACCGGGAAAAATCTTAATGGCAGAAAGCGATTGCAAGTCCTGTCATCTTGTTGACGATAATTCGGCCGGCCCCAGCTACCGAAATGTAGCCCGCAAATACATGAAAGATCCTGGCGCACTGGAGCTGTTGGCGGATAAAATCATCAACGGTGGCTCCGGCGTGTGGGGTGAGGTGGCCATGGCAGCACACCCCCAGATAACGAAAGAGCAGGCCGTACAGATGGTGGAGTATATCTTGTCGCTGGCGAAGGAAAAAGAAGCGAAAACGCTTGGCATTACAGGTGAGGTTTCCTTTGCTCCGCCTGCGCCGCCACCGAATGAGCCTCCAAAAGGGGCCTACGTGCTTACGGCATCCTATGACGATCGCGGCCATGGGGTAATCCCCTCCTTAAGCGGCGAGAAAACCTTGGTACTACGAGCGCCCTACATCTCAGGAGGTGAAGCCAGTAGTTTAAATGGGCCGAGAAAGCTCAATACACCGAATGGCCAACAGGTCTTGGAAGGCGTCACGCACGGCAGCTCGGCCGTTTTCAAGGGCCTTGATCTGACCGGCGTAAACAAACTGGAATGCACCATTGCTGAAGTCACGTTGATGACAAAGGGCGGCACCATAGATGTATTTCTGGACAATGTTAGAGGCGAAAAGATTGGCCGGGTAGACTTTAGCAAGTCACCCGGACAGACGGTGATGACGGGCGTAGAAATGAAGGTGGCTGCCATTAGCGGAAAAATGTCCGGCATTCATGATATTGTACTCGTGTTCAATAATCCAGAGGCCGGCGATAGTAATCTTTTCTTTTTTATCGGCTTTACCCTCAAGTAATCGTTATGCAACGCAGAGAATTTATCCAAAAGTCGGCACTCGCCGCCGCGGCCACATGTGTAGGCGGCAGCCTTTTCGGTCAGCATCAAACATCGTTCGGGCTGCAGCTTTATACCTTACGGGATGTCATTTCCAAAGATCCAAAAGGGGTCTTGAAGCAAGTGGCGGAAATGGGCTACCAGCATGTCGAGACGTTCGGATATCGCGATGGGAGGTTGTTTGGTATGACCAACCCGGAATTTACCAGCTATGTCCGCGGCCTTGGCATGACGATCACCAGTGGGCATTACGGCATCGATCTTGTTCGCGGGAATTGGGAGAAAGCTGTAGCCGATGCAAAGGAATCAGGGCAAGCCTATATGGTAGTGCCCTGGTTGCCCGATGGCGAGCGTACACCAGATGGATATAAGCGCGTGATGGATGACCTCAATAAAGCAGGGGAAACGACGAAGAAATATGGCATACGTCTCGGCTATCACAATCATGCATTTGAGTTTGATCTCGTTGGCGGACAGCGTGCGTATGACCTTATGCTGGAGGGATTAGACAAATCTCTCGTTGCCATGGAGATGGATCTGTATTGGGTGGTTAAGGCAGGTCAAAATCCGTTGGATTATTTTGGCCGCTATCCTGGTCGTTTTGAGTTGTGGCATGTCAAAGACATGGATAAGGCAGAT
>CANGUI010000118.1 GCA_947457025.1 Flammeovirgaceae bacterium
CAACCGGGTGGAGCGAGCCAGCAAATGTGGGCTATCCCATCAATAATCACCAGGATCAGTTTTCGATGTTTGTCACGCCCGACGGGGCGCGGGCCTATTATGCACACGAGGAAGAGGGCAAGCGGAATACCTCTTACATCTATCAAATCGAAGTGCCTGAACCGTTGCGAATCAAATCCCGGAGCAATGTGGTCAGGGGCGTCGTACGCGATCGGCAAACCGGCTTGCCCGTCAAGGCGAGGATTGAACTTTTTGATCTCCGAAAAAATGAACTGCAATCGTGGGTGCACTCCGATTCACTAACCGGTGCTTACCTGATTGTATTGAACGAGGGATCCGATTACGCCCTTTTTTCTTCGGCCGCAGACTATCTGTTTACCAGTGCAAATTTTAATTACGAGGTTGCCTGGCAGAATCACCCCGTAGAGCTGGATATTTTTCTGGATCGCATCCGCCGGGGGAAATCTGTGGTGCTTGAAAACATTTTTTTCGGGTTCAACAGTTTTGAACTCGGTGAGAAGTCTAAAACCGAGCTTGAGCAGGTGGTGGCTTTTTTGCGGTTAAACCCCACCGTGCAGGTGGAGATTGCAGGGCATACCGACAACGTGGGATCGGAAGCGTATAATCTGACGTTATCGAAAAAGCGGGCATTGAGTGTTACCGATTATCTCATCCAGGCCGGAGTAGACAAAGGTCGGGTAACCCCGAAAGGCTATGGATCTCAAAAACCGATCAAAAACAACGATTCTGAAGAGAACCGACAGCAAAACCGCCGAATTGAATTTCGCATAACTGGGGGGTAGGCTAATTTTAGTTAGGTTTTTCGAGCCAAACGGCAAAAAAAGTATCTTAAAGGACATTTTTTTATTTTGGTGGATTGTTGCATTCCAAAAGGATCGTTTAAATTTGGCCTGATTTACATAACCTAAACTTAATCAAAACCTAAAATCGCATGAAGAAAGTTTTACTGTTGCTTTTCTTTGGCTTGACAAGCGCATGGGCGTTTGCTCAAGACAGAAGCATTTCCGGTAAAGTATCCGGAGATGATGGCAGTTCCCTTCCGGGTGTGAATGTCTTGGTGAAAGGGACAACCATTGGAACGGTAACCAGCGCCGATGGTGATTACAGAATTACCCTGCCTGCCGGGCAAAACACACTCGTTTTTTCCTTCGTTGGTTATGAAACCAAAGAAGTACTTGTAGGCGCACAGTCAGTTATTGACGTTGTGCTTTCCACCGATGTGCAGCAGTTGTCCGAGGTGGTTATCACCGGCTACGGCACGCAAGAGAAGCGTACGTTGACCGGGTCTGTCAGTTCCGTAAAGGGTGAGGTGATCGAAAACCTGCCCCTTCAGTCGGTTGACCGCGCAATTCAGGGGCGCATTGCAGGCGTTCAAATCGCCGCAGCGTCCGGTGCCCCGGGGGGTGCCTTGAACGTCCGCGTGAGAGGTGTTGGTTCTGTGAATGGCTCAAACGACCCGTTGTGGATCGTGGATGGCGTTCAGTTGGGCCGTTTTGGGCAGTCTACCCAAGGCTCGGCTAACCCGCTGGCGTCCATCAACCCGAATGATATCGAGTCGATTGAAGTGCTCAAGGATGCAGCCTCTGCAGCAATTTACGGAGCACAGGCCGCGAATGGTGTTGTGATTGTGACGACTAAAAAAGGTAAGAAAGGTAAATCAGCCCTTGATGTTACCGCCCAGTTCGGCCGGGTTCAGCCGCTGAATCTGTATCAGATGCTGAATGGCAATCAGTTTGCCACGCTTCGCGCCGAAGCTGCCGTTAATTCGCTTCCGTTGGGAGCCACTCAGGCTCAACGCGATGCCGCGCTTCAAGGTTCCTACACTACGTTCGGAAATCCATCTGATGGAAATCTGACGAATTACAATTGGGTCGATGCACTGTTCAGAACCGGTAGCCTGGGTACATACGACATCTCGATGTCAGGTGGTGATGACAAAACAACATTCCTGTTGTCTGGCTCCTATCAGTTTCAGGAAGGGCAGATTATCATGTCTGATTGGAAACGAGGAACTGCCCGATTGAACATCACGCACAAGCCAATCAAAAATCTGACAATCGGTGCCAATCTATCGCTCGCTTACCAGCGCACTTTCGGTACCATTACCAATGGTAATTTTGTTAACGGACCTTTCCAGGCTGCTTTCAGTTCGCAGCCTACTTCCGATCCGTTCACAGACGACGGTCGGTACGCCCCCTATCCGGAGCGTTCATTATCCGGACACCTGTTTGGCTACAACATTCTCCAGGGCGTGAATGAAGAAGTTCGCCTTGGCCGGACGCCGCAAACGGTATCCAGCCTGAATATTGCTTACGAAGTAATCCCTGGCTTGACAATCTCGGGATTTGCTGGCGTAGATGCTTCATTTGGAACAGATAACAACCAGCGCCCCGGCACTATTCCGGTATTTTCCGGCGGGCAGATGCTTGTCGTTAGCCGCAGAACGCTAAACTGGAACACCAACTCTACTGTGGCGTACAGCAAGAAGTTCAATGATATCCACTCTGTGTCGGCTTTGGCTGGTTTTGAGTATCGGAAAGAAGAGCGCGGCGGTGTCACTGCATCGCAATTTACTTTCCCGAACCCAGCATTGCGATTACTATCACAAGGGTCTACCGCACGCAATGCGGCAGAGTTCTTCTTCGATAATTCCCGTCAGGGGATGTTCGGACAGTTGAAGTACGTTTTGAAGGATCGCTACATTGCTGATGTCACGGTTCGTCGCGATGGATCTTCCCGCTTCGGCTCACAAACAAAGTTCGGAAATTTCTACGCAGGCTCACTGGCGTATCGGATTTCAGAGGAGGCCTTCCTCGACAATGTAACCTGGTTGGATGATCTGAAAGTGCGCGTAGCCTATGGTAAAGTGGGTAACTCCGAAATCAACGACTACGATTGGTTCACGGCCTACGGAAGCCCGGCGGGCACTCAATATGTTGGCGGTTCATTGCTTCGCCTGACTCGTCTCGGAAATGACTTGATCACTTGGGAGGAGGAAAATCAGTTTAACGTGGGTATTGATTATGCCTTATTTGGCGGCCGCATCCGGGGTTCCGTGGAGTACTACAATTTTGAAACGCTCAATCAGTTGTTTGATGTTGCCTTACCTACCGACGCAGGTATTGGGATTGTACGCGGAAACAGTGGCTCAGTTGTTAACCGCGGGGTTGATATTGAAATTGAGGGCGTAGTAATCGATCGGGGAGACTTCAAGTGGACGTCCCTGTTGAATTTTAGCACACTCCACAATGAGGTGACGGGATTGCCGGGTGGCCAAAAACGATTGTATCTGCCAAATTCGAACTCGTGGTTGTTCACCGGACAGCCCATATCAAATCATTATCTCTTCCAGTATGCTGGCGTAAATCCAGCCAATGGTAAATCGATGATTTACGACACGCTGGGCAACCTTGCCTACCGTGGAACGACTCGCGATGCGGCCGTCAGGGGTACTCCTATTCCATCTTACTTCGGTGGACTTACCAACACGATTTCGTACAAAGGAATCACATTGGATATTTTCTTCCAGTTCCAGGGTGGAAATCAGGCCTTCAATGCAGACTTGTATAACTACTATGGCACGGGCTCTTCGCCCAACAACATGTTGGTGGAAACGCTTGGCCGCTGGCAGCGCCCGGGTGACATTTCCAATGTTCCCCGCCTGAGTACCAACGGACAGGTCGATGGATTTGATCAACAGCATGGGCAACTTTTCGGTAGTGGAATTCTGGGGTCCACTCAGTTTATGAGCGATGCGTCCTATGTGCGGTTGAAACAAGTAACCCTCTCGTACGCGGTTCCATCGAAACTTCTCTCCCGATTCAAAATAGCCAAAGCGAATGTGTTTGTACAGGGACTAAACCTCTGGACCTACAGCAGGTTCTTTGGTATTGATCCGGAGGTTGTTACGAACAACAATGGTACCGCAACCACGAACGGCACAGCCTCTTCGGCTTTTGGCGTATTCCCTGTTGGTCGCCAGTTTACGGCTGGTATTACGCTTGGACTTTAATCTCTAACATCAAGACCTTATGAAAAAATACATTTTTTTGTTTTTTATCGGATGGCTGGCCTCAGCCTGCGACCTGGATACCGTTGATAGGTCTGCGCTCTCACCGGCAGCTGCCCTTGATAATATCAATGGTGTGCAGAGTGCCGTGTTGAGTGCCTATCAGCGCACGCATGATTTTCTTTTTTACGGTCAACAAGCCAACATCCATGGTGACGTTCTCGCTGACAACATGGAATTGGTGAACAGAACGGGTCGTTATGAACAGGAATACGTAAACGGCGTTGGCGTGTTTGCTAATCGGTGGGCAGGGCGGTATGCGGCAATCAATGATTGCAATTATGTTATCCAGTTTATCGATAATATAAACATCAACACGGTTCCATTTACGGCTGCAATCACCGCTCAGCAGGTTGTTAACCACTTGCGGGCTGAAGCTCGGTTTTTACGTGCGCTTAATTATTTTGAATTAGCCCGCGTGTACTCCTATGAGCCAGGACGCGAGGTTAACGGATTCAATCTGGGCGTAATCATCCGTACAATACCCACCGAGACGGTTTCGGATGCCGACAAGCGCCCGAGGTCAACGAACCTGGAAGTCTACCAACTCATGGAGTCCGATCTTCAGGCGGCAATTGCCGATCTGTTGACGGTTGCACAGGTAACTCCCGCAGCAAACTGGCCCTTGACACCGTCCATAGCGTTCCCCTTCCGGGCCACCAAAGCGGCCGCGCATGCCCTGCTTGCCCGGGTGTATTTGTATTGGGGCCGCTGGGCTGATGCAGATGCCCAGGCCACTCTTGCTCTTTCGCTGGTTCCGACTGCGGCACCGGTAAATGCAGCTGGTTTCGTGGCAGCATTCAATACAGCAACCCACCCCGAGTCAATTTTTGAGGCTGAAATCCGTTCGACTGACTGGAGCGGAGTAGACGGACCCAATAATTCGATGAATTCGATTACGACCAACATGTTGGGCGGCTCACAGTATGTAGTAGCGGCAAGCCAGGAGTTGATCAACGCCCATGAAACAAATGATGTTCGAAGAACGATCTACACCAACACAGCCGCCACACTAAATCGGTTTCAGTCTAGAAAGTGGCCTGGAGAAAAAGGTAATTTTCTCGAGAATATTCCGGTCATCCGCAGAGCCGAAATGTACCTTATTCAGGCAGAGGCTCGTGCCCGGCAAAACCAGGATGCAACTGCCCAAACTGCCGTGAACACGATTCGCTTAAACCGCGGGTTGCCTAACACAACACTTACGGGTGCGGCACTGATCAATCTGATCCTTAATGAAAGGCGGGTCGAATTTGCATTCGAGGGACACCGGTGGTTCGACTTGAAGCGTTTGGGGCGGGATATTACGAAGAATGCAGCATCTGGTGCACCCACGCTGCCTTATACGGATTTCCGAATTCTTCAGCAGATTCCTCCGGAACAGGTGATTTTGAATCCCCAAATTCAACAGAACCCGGGCTATTGATTTAAAACAACAAACGAATTATGAAACTAAAAACATATATATCCATATTCACCATCGGATTGATGGCAATGCTGACGTCGTGTTTCGATGATCCAGGCAATGAGATCGTGCTGGATAACGTGGCTATCATCGAGATTAATGAAGCGACAACAGCCGGAGGAGCTGATTTATCGAAGACCTACAACCGGTTGATTGACGGAAGAAGACTGCGCGACTCTCTGCAGGTGAACCTGATCGGTCCCGCAAGGGGCACGCCCGTTACGGTAAACTTTACTGTGGCGGGTGTGGCACCAAATGCGGCCCAAGCCGGATTCCACTTTAACATGTTAACGCAGGGCTCCGTAACCATTCCGGCAAATAAGAATGTTGCCTTTATTTACTACGAAGTAATAGATGACAACATTGCGCCCAACGAGCCTGTGTGGAAATTCCGAGTTACGCTAACGGGGGCCGATGGTGGAGCAACGCTGGATGCAAACCGGGCTGTGTTCACCCGTGGCCTCAGAACATTGTGTCCTTACCTGCGCAGTAATTTTGTGGGCACGTATAGTGCCAATGAACCTGGGTATGGAACGTATGATGTCGTGTTTTCTGTTGACCCCAACGACGCGAATGGAATTATCAATTCCAATTTCTGGGATGAAAGGTGGACAATCCGGTATCAGCTAACCGCGGCTGGAGCTGTAACTATTCCAACGCAGTCGGTGGTAATCGGGGCAGA
>CANGUI010000119.1 GCA_947457025.1 Flammeovirgaceae bacterium
AGCTTCCGGGTGTTTTACCGGAACGGAATTTAAAAAAAAATCTTGGCTGCGGATAGTTCGTCAAAGGCTTTCCGCAAAGAACACTCTTTTCACCCGCTCACGCGTGCTCGTGAGTATCTCGTAAGGGATCGTTTGTGCACGGGCCGCCACTTCTTCGAGGGGCAGCGGGCCGCCAAAGATGATTACTTCGTCGCCTTCGCGAGCGGGTATGTCGGTTACGTTGACCATAGTCATGTCCATACACACATTACCAACCACCGACGCCCGGTTGCCGTTGATCCACACCACGCCACGACCTTTGCTGAATGCCCGGCTGAATCCATCTGCATACCCAATGGCGATGGTGGCGATTTTCATCTGATGTGCGGCAATGCCCTGGCGGTCATACCCTACTGTTTCATCGGCCCGAATGGTTTTGATTTGCGAGATGATCGTTTTGAGGGTAGCCACTGGTTTGAGAGTTGCCAAGACTTCGCCTGTTGGGTTAATGCCGTATAAGCCAATACCCAGACGTACCATTTCGAACTGATAATCCGGGAAGCGTAAAATCCCTGGGGAGTTCAAAACATGCCGCACCGGGTGCACGCCAAGATGAGCAATCAGTTGGTCATAGCAAGTGGCAAATGCGCGCACCTGCGCATGGGTAAATGCATCATGCCGAGCCTCGTCCGCACCGGCGAGGTGAGACATTACAGAAGCTATGCGCACTTCCGGATGAGTGGCCAGCCGAGCCAGAGCTGCACTCCAGCTTTCAGTATCGAAACCGAGGCGGTGCATACCCGTATCAACTTTCAAGTGAATCGAGGCGGGGCGGCCTTGTAGAAAATGGAGGAACGCATCCAGCACTCGCGGGGCGTACATTTCTGGTTCGAGGTCGTAACGCAGCAGGGCGTCAAAACTCTCTTCTGCCGGATTCATCACCATGATGGGAAGCGAAATACCATTCTTGCGCAACTCAACACCTTCGTCAGCATAGGCGACGCCCAGATAATCTACCCGGTGGTACTGCAGCAGATGGGCGATCTGTTCGCTGCCGCTACCGTAAGCAAAGGCCTTCACCATCGCCATGATTTTAGCGCCGGGTTTCAGGCGAGATCGGAAGAAATTCAGGTTACTGACCAAAGCCGCCAGATCAATCTCCATGACTGTTCCGTGGATTTTTGCCTGTAGCCGATGGACTATGCGTTCAAACTGAAAGGCCCGGGCACCTTTTACCAAAATCGCCTCGCCTTGTAGCTTAAGAAAATCAAAATGATCCAGGAATTGCTCGGTGGAGGGAAAGAACTCGCTGGCGGGGAAAAGGCTTCGCACGACTTGCTGATGCGAACAAAGGAGAGGCCCGATGCAAATCAGGCGCTGCAACCCGCCACTGGCAAGCAGCCTAAGCATTTGGCTTACCAGCGCATCACCGGCTAAACCACTTTGCTGTACGTCAGACAGGATGACTGATTTTTTTGGTCGCGGCTGCCCTTTTAGAAAGTCAAGCGAAATCTGCAAACCAGCCAAATCGTTATTATAAGAGTCATCAACAACCAGGCATTGCTGCTGGCCGTGTTTGAGTTCGAGCCGCATTGGCACGGCCGAAAGTCCGCGGATAGCCGGCGCCAGATCAGCCAGCGGAATCCCCAAAAACAACATCACCGTAAGGCAGTGAAAGAGATTCTCGCGGGATGCGTGGTCAGCAAAAGGGATGCGGATTTCCGACTGGTGACCCTGAAACGCGATCACGGCAAGATCGTCCGTCATCCGAACCTGAACGGCATCTGCCGCACCTTCGCCCCAAGAAAATAAATGATGGGTATCTCCGAAGCGGCCTCGAATGGCGTGCGCAACTTCCGGCTGCCCGGAGTTGAAGATGATCGCTTGAGCGTCATCAAAAAGATTTAATTTTTCTGACAGTTTCCGGGCGCGACTTTCAAATCCTTCGTCGTGAGCCGAGCCGAGGTTGGTGAACAGACCAATCGTGGGTTGAATCACGGCGGCCAAACGTTTCATTTCATCCGGTAGCGAGATGCCCGCTTCAAAAATGCCGATTTGATGATGGTGCCGCATACCCCAAACAGACAGCGGCACCCCTATCTGGGAGTTATAGCTACCCGGATTTTTGACGGTGTGAAACCGCCCGGAGAGCAGTTGGAAAAGCCACTCTTTGACGATCGTTTTCCCATTGCTGCCGGTGATCGCCAGTACGGGAAATGTAAATTGCCGCCGGTGCTGGCCCGCCAGATCTTGCAGGGCCTTGACCGATGAGGGTACCCGGAAAAAGTTGGCCTCGGGGAGCCCATCTATGCCGACATTCTTTTCAATAACGAATTGACGCATGCCCTGCCGGTACATCGTGGCTATATGGTCATGGCCATCATGGCGTATGCCCCGAATCGCGAAGAATACAGCCGTCTCTGATGCAACCGCCTTCCGGCTGTCGGTCATTAGCCACTCCATCGGACGGTCCTTGGCTAACCGGATCAACTCGCCAGGTGTGATGGCTGGCCATTGTGAAAATTTATAGCAGGACTTCATTCCTTTGCCAAAAGTACCATCAAAGCCCCAAAATCCCGGCATTAGCAGGATTTCTGTACCATTTCGGTAAAGATTAAATTTTCGTCCGATATCGTTTGATTGCGCGAAAATGCCTACTTTTCGAACGACCTGAAACTGAAAAGGGCACGTCCTGATGAAGAAAGTGTTATCCCTCTTGCCGCTTGCTTTGCTTCTTACACTTGGTGTGGGCACAGCGACCGCCCAGGAGGCCGAGCCGGAGACTCAGGAAGAAAGCCCTGTGAACCTTCCTGTACATGAGGAGATACCCAATCCAAACGAGATTGGTGTTCTGGAATCGAAAAGTTCACCCGCCGTGATCAGGTCAGAGACAACTTCCCGAAGCATCACCCCGGTTTTTTCGAACCCTGTTCCTCCCGCGAAGCTGAAAAATGACAAGCAGGCCGAAAAGAACGAGGACGATGCGCTTTCGTTTAACTTCTTGTATTACATCATCCAAAAGTTCAAGATCTCAGATCTGAAGAACAATTAGTTCGAAAGACTATCTTTGCAACCTTGTTGCAAAAAACCTTTATCTTCATTGCTTTGGTTTCTGTTTTTGGCCTTCGGGCTCAAGAGCGGTGTTCATATGTATTTGAATTAGAGGTCACATCTGCCGATGAGCGAATTCCGCTCGTTGGGGCGGAGGTGATTGTGAAGGAAACAGGGGTTGTAGCTACCAGCGATCTGCAGGGCCTTGCGCGCATCAAATCGCTCTGCACAGGCAACTACACGCTTACCATTCGTTATGTTGGATTTGCACCGCAAACCCACACCATCCAGGTGCCGGGTGTGCTGCTGCGGGTTGCCCTGGAGGAAAGTCGGGAGCTGCTGGCTGAAGTTGTGGTGCAGGAGCATGCGCCCACGATCAATCCATCGCAGACGGTTGCAACATTGGGGCCGAAGGAACTTTCGCAAACCCTTGGCAAGCCATTGGGTGAAATGTTGCGAAGTGTAGCGGGTGTCAGTACAATCCAAAGCGGCCCCGCGATTTTCAAGCCTGTGATTCACGGTGTTCATAGCCAGCGTATTTTAATACTTAATAACGGCGTAAGACAAGAGGGTCAACAATGGGGCGCCGAACATGCCCCTGAAATTGATCCTTTCATTGCCTCGAATATTTCGGTAGTAAAGGATGCGGGCGCAATCAAATACGGTACTGATGCCCTCGGTGGTGTGATCATCGTTACACCGGCCGATCTGCCCGAGCGGCCCGGCATAGGCGGAGTTCTTCACCTCCTGGGAGCTTCCAATGGTCGCTCAGGTACCGTTTCCGGGATGCTTGAAGGAGGCGGCAAGCGGGGCTGGGGGTGGCGGATGCATGGCACTGCGAAACGGTCGGGCGATTTTCATGCACCGGACTATGTCCTCTCGAACACAGGCTTTCGCGAGCGCAGTTTCTCTGCTGCCGCTGGCCAACATCGTGAGCATTTCGGAATGGATGTTTTCTTCAGCCATTTTCAGACTACACTCGGTATTTTGCGCGGGTCGGCCGTGGGTTCTGCCCGGGATTTAGCCAACGCTCTGGAGCGCGAACCTCCTGCCTTCACGGCCCCATTCACCTACAACATCCAACAGCCGCGGCAAGAGGTCAGTCATAGTTTATTCAAATTTAATACTCACTGGAACTGGGGAATTCACTCCTTTCGCATTCAATACGGACTGCAATACAACCACCGCCTCGAGTATGATTTGCGCCGTGGCTCCCTGCGCGATGTCCCGGCACTGGGTTTCAGGCTCTATACCCACACCCTGGATATGGACTGGGAGCAGCGGCGAAGTTCTCAGCGTACAAGCAGTCGGGGTCTCAACGGCATGCTGCAAGACAACAACAAAGTTGACGGAACCCAGACTATCCCTTTTATTCCGAATTATTCGAATCTTTCCGCGGGAGTTTACACCGTAGAGAAATGGACTGTAGGTAACTGGCAATTTGATGCCGGCGCGCGCTATGACTGGCGCAGCTACAGGATTGCGGGCTTCGATTTTATGAACCGCCTTTTTCGGGCAAACAACCAATTTCACAACCTGAGCGGAACCATTGGTGCCAGATATCAGCAACATCAACGGCACACACTAGCAACTTCGCTGGCAACCACCTGGCGTCCTCCAAACGTTGCTGAGCTGTACAGTCTCGGTACGCATCAAAGTGCGGCCGCGATCGAGTACGGACTGTTGTTGGACGAAGCCACTGCCCAGGTCCGCCCGATGTCCGACACCCATTTTTCCTCTGAGCAAGCGATAAAGTGGATTGGCACCTACATTCGACGCACAGAGCATGCGCAGGTTGAAATTTCTGGCTATGCAAACGTTATTTTCAATTATATCTACCTTCGCCCTGCCGGTGTTACCGAAACGCTGCGCGGCGTTTTCCCCTACTTCCGATACACGCAAACGCACGCGTTGTTCACGGGCATCGATGCGCACCACCAGCTTTCACTGGGCAGCAACTGGTCTGCACAAACCCGGCTTTCTCTTTTGCGCGCACACGAGGTTTCAACCCGCGACGATCTGATCTTCATTCCCCCAAATCGCGTGGAGGTGTCGCTGCGATACGAGAAACCTTCCTGGGGCTCCTGGACGAATTTTTTCCTCGAGGCCAAGCCTCGCTATGTATTTCGCCAGGGTCGTGCACCCCGGGTAGTAACGGTAGCAGAAATCCTCGACGCAAAACAGGGCGGGGTAGATCTCTTTGCAACCGATACCCGCATTTTTGATTTCCTTGACCCGCCTCCGCCTTACTTTTGGCTGGGTGGCGCAGTGGGAATATCCCGAAAACTAAAAGGCTCGCGGCTTGATGCGCGCCTCGCCGTAGAGAATGCCCTGAACCAGTCGTATCGCGAGTACACTAACCGGATGCGGTATTTTGCCGATGAAATAGGCCGAAACATCACTTTTTCAGTGTCCTGGGTATACTAGTTCTTGTTTCAAATCAATCGAATCCTTATTTTTGCAACCATGTTGCATTAAAACTATGAAAAATCTATTCAAACTACCTGCGGTGCTCTTTGTAAGCGCTGGCCTGCTTGGCATTCAAAGTTGTGATGATGACCCCAAGCCAGAAAACATCCCTGAAATTGTAACAAAAGCCACCTTGCGCTTCGCGCCACCGTCCGGCAGTACGGCAGCAGTGGTTACCGTTACCGCCTCTGACCCTGACCGCGATGGACCTCAGGATTTACGCGTGGACGGGCCGATCAATTTAACCAGAGGAGTCACCTATACACTCACCATTACGCTGGTGAATGAGCTGGCGAAGCCGGGGGACAAGGAATACGATATCACCGAAGAGGTTAAGGAAGAAGCAGATGAGCATATGTTGTTCTTTTCATGGACAAACAGCGTTTTCTCGAACCCGACGGGCAACGGCAATGTTGACAACCGTGCTGATCCGGTAAACTACAACGATCTGGATTCCAAGGGCCAGCCGCTTGGGCTTTCTACAACCTGGACAACTGCTACCGGCACTGCCGCTCTCGCCGGTAAATTCAAAGTCATACTCAAGCATCAACCCGACATCACAACGGCCACATCGCGCAGTACGGACGGCGAGACGGATGTGGAGCTTGAATTTGATTTGAATGTGAATTAGGGCTTTCTATGCCACACCCTGGTGGTATGTAAAGATCGGATTTTGTTTGTTTTAGGTAAAGTTAAGATCCCACAGCTGTG
>CANGUI010000120.1 GCA_947457025.1 Flammeovirgaceae bacterium
AAAAGCCCGCAAATTCGCCTGAGCGGCCTTGATCTGTCCGACACGAATGGAGCGATAACGACTGAGCTCTTCCAAATCCTTTTTGAGATCAATGAGTAGCCCGTGCAAGTATTTTTCTTCCAGTTCCCTGTCTGCCAGATCCTGCCGCAGATTTTCGGCCCAGTGGGATAGGCTAATGCCGAAAAAAATTACGACCACCCAATCAGATACGTTTTTGCCCCTCCGGAATTCATCTGCAGCATGCCGATCAGTTTAAGGTTACCGCTTCCTGACCGGATAATACACCTCCGTTACCCACTTGGCTGTATCTTTCTCGAGATCCGGGTCGGTGAGATAGACCTCCCACGGCGGACCCGCCTCCGTATAGCCTTTGAATGGGATGTACTTGATCAGTTGATCGTGGGTACTCTGAAGGGCACGGTAACTTCCCACGTGAATCGCCCTGGCCGCCAGGCCACCGGCAAAAGGCTCAATTGTATAGGCAGCGGGAAGTTTCGCCGTTGGAACAACCGGAACTGCACAAACAACGTCCATCGCTTCCGGGGTGAACCGCGGGTACAGGCAGAATGGCGGGCCGGCCATCTCCACATGAGCACGCTGCAGATCCGTGAATAATTTCCGGAACATCCCGGAAGTCTGCGCACCAATCGCATCCGGATCTTTGGGGTTCATGGACTGGCGGATCCCGGTGTAGCTGAACCCCGCAGTTTCAATCACTGCAATCGGAATAGAAAACCGCGGCTTTGATGCGTTTGTATGCTCGAGCTTTTCCAGCGAATAGGTGAAGGCCTTATCGATTTCCATCTGCATGAAAATGCCAATCCAGCGACCTATTGGATTACTCCCCAAATCGGCCGTCAGCGTCATGGTTACTTGGGTGGAGTCGCCCCAGCTGACCAGTGAATAAATACCTTTAGCTGCATTGCCTCCAAAATCAATCGCGGTCGTTACCCGTTCGTCTGGCTTGCTTTCGGTTATTCGGATCGTACCCGAACCGTTTACAGTGCCGTTCCAGGCATATGCTGCGCCTACCCCCTCAACTACATCGCCATACGTGACGGTCATAGCCGGATCCTGGGCATTCCAATAATTCCAGCTTTGCCAGTTTTTCAGGTTGTTGAAATCATCAAAAACATAGTCGGCCGGAGCATGCACCATGCCTTTTTGCGTGACGGAAACTTCACGGGGCAAAAAGAATCCGATAAAAGCCAACACCACCACAACGGCGACGAGGGCGAGAACGATTTTCCTGATCATCTCAAAAAAAGTTTGTAGTTGCCATCCCGCACCTGATTGCATACCGGCGCAGCATCAGGGAAAAGTAGCGAAATACAAATTGAAAACCAATCTTGACTTTACGGTTCATAAAGGGGAGATTTCCTTACCTGAAACCCCAAACCCTATGAGCCTCTTTACTGACCCCAATCGAATCCCGTAAAACTACGGCCTACGCCTCGCGGCCGGTTTGATCCTGTATTTTGTAGCTATGAAAACGCCGAGCCTTGCCCACATTATCGAGCTGCGCCTTCTCAACCTCTTCTTCCTGGTAGCCGCTATCTGGTTTGCACATAAGAAATTCAAGAACACGCATCAGCATCTCCTCAACTACTTCCGGGGCCTTGCCACCGGCGTGGGCACAGGCGCAATTGGTACCAGCCTCTTCGCACTGTTCATGTTTGTGTACATGACCGTTGACAGTTCCATGAACCAGGCGATCAATGACAAAGACCCGATGGGCCGGTATCTCAATCCCTACATGGCAGCCTTCATCACCGCGCTGAAGGGTGTGTTCTGCGAGCTGCGGGCGAGTTTTGTATTGATTAACTACGTAGATACTGAGGCTGTGTATGCCCCTGCGGGTGACAACTAGCCTGCGAACAACAACCTGTACCTGGCCAACGTGAACTGCCGTCTATTTCACCTCTAATTCGATAATCGTATCGATCTCATCTCTTTTCTCTTTTGGAATCAGCACACTCACCCCAAAATCGTTTTCCTGAAAGCGAAGGAGTGACTGATCCTGAAAGAGGCGGGCAGCAACCACTTTCTGGCCCCATTTCGGTAGCGTGAGCGTCTCGTCTTGCCAGTTCAGGATGTGTACATACACCTTGTTGCCCTTACGGGTGGTTACGCCCCAAATGCGCGCGCTGAGCGGCCCGCCGCGGGTACCATAAATGGTGGCCCCGTTTTTCTTAAGCCAGGCGCCCATGTCGCGCAGCCGCTGCTGGTGCTCGGGCTGAATGAGGCCGTTCGGCATCGGCCCCAGATTGAGCAGAAAGTTGGCATCGTAGCCGGCTGCTTTCACCAGGTATTGAATCAACTCTTTTGTGCTCTTGTGCTGATCATCCTTCAGGTTGAAGCCCCAGGAGTGGTTGATCGTTTCACACGTCTCCCTGGGCAACGCCCCGATTTTCTGTTCGGGTGCAAAGCCGGTGGTGTTATGGCCGGGCAAGTCTTTCTCAAACATCTGAAAATCTTCTCCCTCATAGGGGGCCACGTGGTGGTTGCTGCCTACAAGAGCTCCGGGTTGCAGGCGGTGGATGAGATCATAGGTCTTCCGCAACCGCCAGTCATCATCTTTCTTGTCCCACATACCATCAAACCAGATGCCACCCAACTCGCCGTAGCCCGTCAGCAACTCGGTGAGCTGGGCATCCATGTAATCCAGGTACGCCTGCCAGTTTCCGCTCTCCGGACGGCCCGTATAACTGCCCCCGGTGAAGCCGCGCGGAAAATAGTCCGGATGGCGCCAGTCTAACTGTGAATGATAAAAAAACAACTTGATTCCCTGCGCCCGGCATTCGTCTGCCAGCAGTTTTAATATATCTTTACCGTAAGGGGTGCGCTTCACGATGTTGTAGTCGGACACACGGCTGTCCCACATGGCAAACCCGTCATGGTGCTTGCTGGTGATTGTTATGTATCTCATGCCGGCATCTTTGGCGAGCTGCACCCACGCCTTCGGATCAAAGGCCTGTGGGTTGAAAAACGCCGGTACCTTTTCATAGGTGGCGATCGGAATCTGTTGATTGTTCATCACCCATTCACCGTCACCTAAAACGCTGTACACCCCCCAATGGATAAACAACCCAAAACGCGCATCCTGAAACCAGGCACGGTTAGCCAGATTCTCCGGGGTTGGCTGGTAGGGCTGCGCATCCACCCCGACGGGAGCCCGTAAAACGAGGATCAGAAAAAAAAGCCACTTCATGATGTTGCCGTTTTTGTTTTAAATTGCCTGCCTTCGCCCCGAAAAAGTAAGAAATTTTATGCGTTACCGGCCTATATCCCAAGACCTTTTTGTCAGCAACCGCAAACGCCTCATCCGGTTGCTGAAGCCGGGCTCGGTGCTGGTACTCAACACCAACGACATTATGCCCACCAATGCCGACGGCACCCTGGGTTACAGGCCGAACTCCGACCTGTTTTATCTCACCGGCATCGAGCAGGAAGAAACCCTGCTGGTACTTTGCCCGGATTTTCCGGATAAAAACTTCCGCGAAGTTCTTTTCGTGCGCGAGCCCAACGAACTACTGGAAAAATGGGAGGGCCACAAACTTACCAAAGCGGAAGCTACAGCCCGCTCGGGCATATCCACCATACTGTGGCTATCCGACTTTGAAAAATGGTTTCATCACATGATGGTCATGGGCGGTGTATCCTATGTGTACCTGAACACGAATGAACACTACCGCGCCAGCATCGTGGTGCAAACCCGTGATGCGCGCTTCATCGACTGGTGCCAGAGCCGCTACCCGCTGCACACCTACGAGCGCGCAGCCCCGCTGCTCAGCCAGCTGAGACGCTGCAAACAGGTGGAAGAAATTGCCCTCATGCAACAGGCGTGCGACATCACTCAAAAAGGTTTTGAACGCGTGCTCAGGTTCACCCGTCCAGGCGTAATGGAATACGAAATCGAAGCCGAACTGATCCATGAATTTATTCGCCACGGGTCAAAAGGTTTTGCCTACACACCCATCATCGCATCCGGTGCCAACAACTGTGTACTACACTACATCGAAAATAATCAGCCCTGCAAAGCGGGCGACCTGATTCTGCTGGACGTGGCGGCCGAATATGCCAACTACAACTCCGACTTAACCCGCACCATACCGGCAGACGGCCGCTTTACCAAACGCCAGAAAGAGGTGTACAATGCCGTGCTCCGGGTTCAACGCGCTGCCTATACGCTGTTGCGCCCCGGTGTGGTGTATTTCGAATACCAGAAGGAAATAGAAAAACTGATGGAGAAAGAATTGCTGGGATTAAAACTGCTCGACAAGACAGACATTAAAAACCAGCCCAAGGGCAGCCCCGCTCTGCGGAAATACTTCTACCACGGCACGTCGCACATGCTCGGGCTGGATGTGCATGACGTCGGGAACATGCACGACCGCGTGCAGGTGGGCTCCGTCTGGACCATTGAGCCGGGGATCTACATCCAGGAAGAGGGCTTTGGCATCCGCCTCGAAAACAACGTGGTAATCCGGAAAGACAAAAACTTCGACCTTATGCGCAACATCCCCATCGAGGCCGATGAAATTGAAGACGTCATGAACAGCCGATGAGATGATCGCCCGGCGCTTTTTGGCATGTATCACCATCGTCTGCACTTTTTTTCTGGTGCAGGCGCACGAATTCTGGCTGCAACCGGATAAATACCGGTACCAGCCCGGCGAAACTGCTGTTATTGATTTCAGGATCGGTGAAAACTTTACAGGTGAATTTTGGGATCTGGATCGCCACCAGGTGGTGTCCCTGAAATGGTATTCCCGAAACGCCGAGAAAGACCTCAAAGCGCAGGTTAAAAAACAGAAGGGAAAGAACGTGGCGTTACCAGCCCTCACGCCGGGCACCCACCTCGTTGCCCTGCAGAGCAATGCCGCCTTCATCGAACTGAGCGGACGTCAGTTCAATGACTACCTGCTCGAAGACGGCATCGACCACGTGCTCAGCCAGCGTAAAAAAAATAACGATACCACCCGCGCGCGTGAGTTGTACACCCGGTATGCCAAACTGCTGCTACAAACCGGACCCTCACCCGATAACACGTTTCAAAGACGTGTGAACTTCCCGATCGAAATTGTGCCACTCCAAAATCCGTATAACCTCACGTCAGGCGACTACCTCGACTGCCGGGTGATGCTCAATCAACAAGTGCTGCCGCATCAAAAAGTGAAAGTGTGGAGCTTCATCGGCAACCGGATTTTTCTGCAAAATCTGTTCACTGAAAAAGACGGCACAGTACGCTTTCCACTAAGCAGCAAGGGCCCCTGGATGGTCAGCACCGTCGTGATGGAAAAATCGAAAAGGCCCGAAGCCGATTACGAAAGCAAGTGGGCATCATTGGTATTTGGTATTGAATAAAGCATGGAAAAATTCTCATCTGATCAGGCACCCGAACCGGTAGGATTATATCCGCACGCCCGGAAAGTTGGCAACTTACTTTTTCTTTCAGGCGTGGGCCCGCGCCGGCGCGGCTCCCGCGAAATTCCCGGCGTCACGCTCAACAGCGCGGGCGAAATCGAAACGTACGACATCGAAGCGCAATGCCACTCTGTATTTCAAAACGTGCGCCTGATTCTGGAAGGCGCCGGATCGCGCTGGGAAAATCTGGTTGACGTCACCGTTTTCCTCACCAACATGAAAGCGGACTTCGCCATTTACAACCGCATCTACGCCGAGTATTTCAAGGACAATCAACCCTGCCGCACCACGGTAGAAGTTCGGGCACTGCCCACCCCGATCGCCATTGAACTCAAGTGCATCGCTACGATCTGAAGCGAAGCATCCGGCAAAAAAAAACCGGGTGCAGCGCCCGGTTATCGCGTCACCCGAAAATCGTGCCCTACACGGCAAAACTCTCACCACATCCGCACGTGCGGCTGGCATTCGGGTTGATAAACTGAAAGCCCTTTCCATTCAGGCCATCCGAGAAATCCAGCGTGGTACCCAACAGGTACAACAAGCTTTTTTTGTCAACTAAGATTTTGATGCCCTTATCTTCAAACACCTGATCCGCGGGCTTCACTTCTTCATCAAAGCCAAGGTCGTACATCAGGCCAGAACATCCGCCACCCTTCACCGAAACACGGATGTTGTGGTAATCACTTTTTCCCTCCACCTGCCGCAGCGCTACAATCTGCGCTTTCGCTTTCTCCGTTACATGAATCATACCGTCAAGACATAGGATTTA
>CANGUI010000121.1 GCA_947457025.1 Flammeovirgaceae bacterium
TCAGGATGTCGCCCAGTTGTTTGCCCAGTTCATAAAATTGCATCGGAGCGCGGTTGTTTTCGGCCACCAGAAAAGAGAGGGTTGTGGTGAAGCCCTCGCCCACAAACACTTCGTCTTTGCTGGTGGTCAGCGCCAGGAGGGCATCTTCTTTAATATCTATGAATTCGGGCTCAGGGCGATTAAACGCATCACCTGGATCGGAATAGAAAAAGCTGCGCAATGGATCGGTGGTTCGCTGCTGAACAGGTGGCCCTACCTTTACCTTTTTTCCGGTAACGGTAAACACCTGGTCGTTCACTTTGATCTTGAAGGTTGCTACCTGAAAAACCCCCTGCTGCGTGGGGGTGTATGTCATCGTTACGCTTTGCGAGAACGAAACTTGGCCGTTAACAATATTCGTTTGCGATTGGTTGGAGGTACCGCGTTTCCGGAATCCCGAAATATCTGGGAAGTTATCGTAGCTGCGCAGTGGTTCGTTTGTAGCAGTGATCGTAATGGGCCAGCTCTGGTTTTCGCCAATTTCGTCAGGCCCCAGCTGAATCTGAATCGAGCCTTTCTGGGCGGCTGACTTGGTGCCGGGCAGGGTCGAGGCAATCAGGACGAAAATCAAAAGCCTTACGGCCATATGTAATTACTGGTTTTTTCGAGTATCAAATGACGTGCAAAGGTAGAAGGATTTTACGGTTGCCGATTTTTTGATTGTGGTGATCATCGCGCATAGCGCGTTCGGAACTTTGATACGAGGTTACCATGGTTGCGTGGTGGCTTACCCATTGGCGGCATCTGGTTCGGGTGTCGCGTCGGTGGCTTTGTCAGGAGCGACATCAGTACAATTTACGAATTGAATATTGCGGGCTATTCCTTGCCAACGGGTCCGTTGAACAGCCGAATTTTTGAAGACGCGCTCAAAAACTTCCTCCGTTAACTCCCGGTAGTTGGAGGCAACTAGTTGTTCCAGTTCAGCGGATGGGAGAAAACGTGTTTCCCGGTGTGGCGTAGCGAACCGGTTCCAGGGGCAAACGTCCTGGCAAATATCGCATCCAAAAACCCAGCCTTCCATGCTGCCCCTGAAATCCGGCGGAATGGCTTCTTTCAGTTCGATGGTTAGATACGAGATGCACCTGCTGGCATCCACCACGTAGGGTTCGGTAATAGCGTCTGTAGGACAAGCATCCTGACAGGCCGTGCAAGTGCCGCAGTAGTCCGCTATCGGGCCATCCGCCATAAGGTCAAGGTCGATAATCAACTCAGCCAGGAAGAAAAAACTACCCATTTGCCGGTTGAGCAGCAGTGAATTTTTGCCAATCCACCCATTGCCAGCACGCTGGGCCCAGGCCCGCTCGTGCACCGGTGCGGAATCAACAAAAACGCGGCCCTCCACCTGACCTACAGCCTCCCGCAAACGGTTCAGAAAAAGAAAGAGCCTTTCTTTGATGACGTGATGATAATCTTCACCGTAGGCATACTTGGCAATTTTCAGGTGGCTGTCTGCCGCCAGGTTGCGTGGCGGGAAGTAGTTGTATCCCAAGCTAACCACCGATTTGGCACCCGGCACCAGCAACCGGGGGTCGAGGCGTTTGTCGAAATGGTTTTCTAAGTAGGCCATGCGGCCCTGATAACCGCGCTTCAACCACGCCTCCAGGCGCGGCGCTTCGGTGTCCAGAAACTCAGCCTGCGCAATACCGCAAAAACTGAATTGCAGGTCGCGCGCGATTTTCTTCACCTGCTCGGTGTGTCGGTGCACCAAAGCGTCAGGCATCAAATAATCCGGGGTTGGTAGCAATCCGGGGCTTGATTTTCAGGTGGCGATATGCCTGCTCGGTTGCCTCGCGTCCGCGGGAGGTTCGTTTAATATAGCCTTCCTGTATCAGGAACGGTTCGTACACCTCTTCGATGGTTTCGGCTTCTTCGCCTACGGCCGTGGCAATGGTGGTCAGGCCAACAGGCCCGCCTTTAAATTTTTCAATGATGGTCATCAGAATCCGGTTGTCCATGTCATCCAGTCCGTGTTCATCCACATCGAGCGCATTGAGCGCAACCTGTGCAATGGATTTGTTGATGGTGCCGTTGCCTTTGATCTGCGCGAAGTCGCGGGTGCGCCTCAGCAGATTGTTGGCGATACGTGGCGTGCCACGGCTTCTACGGGCAATTTCAAAGGCCGCGTCTTCGGCGATTGTTGTCTGCAAAATGCCGGCAGAACGTTTTACGATGGATGTCAGCAATGCGGAGTCATAATACTCGAGGCGAGCATTGATGCCGAAGCGTGCCCGCAGAGGGGCTGTGAGCAGGCCGGCACGGGTGGTGGCGCCAATCAGCGTAAAAGGATTCAGTCCGATCTGAACCGATCGGGCATTCGGACCGCTGTCTAACAGAATATCGATCCGATAATCCTCCATGGCAGAATAAAGATATTCTTCCACCACCGGGTTGAGGCGATGAATCTCATCGATAAAAAGTACATCGTGCGTGTTCAGGTTGGTGAGAAGTCCGGCCAGATCTCCGGGCTTGTCGAGCACAGGGCCTGAGGTAACTTTAATGTGTGAGCCCAGTTCACTGGCGATGATGTGCGAGAGGGTAGTCTTCCCGAGGCCGGGGGGGCCGTGCAGCAAAACATGATCCAGCGGTTCATTCCGCTGTTTGGCAGCCTGCACGAAGATGTGAATGTTGTCGACTACTTTCTGCTGGCCGGTAAAGTCAGCAAAACTCAGGGGGCGGAGGGCTTTCTCAAACTCCTTCTCCGCGGGATTTACATTCTCGTGATCAGCCTGCAGGTAATCTTCACGCATGGATCAAAAGTACGAAAGTTTTTTGCCGGCGGCCGAAAACCCGGCGTGCAAACATTTTCTACCTTGCGATCCGGAATTTACCGAGATGGACAATCGCCGCAAAAATGCGCTCTACTCTTTAGGTTTGTTGCTACTCATCCTGGGCGTGTGGTGGTGGCGCAACCGCGGTACGCCGGAGCCTATTCTGGTGGAGGGGCGCACCATGGGAACGACCTACCACGTTACCTACTTTGATGCAGAAAACCGGAACTTCAGCCAGGCACTGGATTCGGTTCTGGTAGAGGTGAATAAGTCGATCAACAACTATGATACCGCTTCCGAAGTATCGCGCTTTAACCGGGGTGTCGGTCCCTGGGTGTTTAAACGCACCTACTTTCCCGTTATCGTAACAAAAGCCTGGGAGATTGCGAAGGCCACTGGCGGAGCTTTTGACCCTACGGTGATGCCGCTTGTCAATGCGTGGGGTTTTGGCCCTGCCCGTCAGGAGCTGCCGGATAGCGCCGCTGTGGATTCGCTTCGTGCGCTGGTCGGGTTCGATAAAATTGAACTTACAAAAGACCGGATTGCAAAACGCGATCCCCGCATTCAGATCGATTTCGGTGGCGTTGGGCAGGGCTTTGGTGCAGACGCGATGGCCGATTTCCTGCGCTCCAAGGGAGTCACCAACATGCTCGTGGAATTGGGCGGGGAAGGAATGGCCGCTGGAAGAAATCTGAAAACCCGCCAACCCTGGGAGCTGGGAATATTAGATCCCGGTTCCACTTACGAAAACCAATTTTTCAAGGCCTATGTCAAGCTCGAAGACAGGTCTTTTACTACATCGGGAAATTATTTCAACTACCGGGTGGTAAACGGGCAGAAGTTTTCTCATACCATCAATCCGGAATCCGGCTATCCGGTAGAGCATGAGTTACTGAGCGCCTCCATCTTTGCCAAAGATGCGACCACCGCAGATGGATGGGCTACGGCTTGCATGGTAGCGGGCCTGGCCCAATCAAAAAAATGGCTCCGGGAAAGACCTGACCTGGAGGGATTTTTTATTTATTCAACCCCAACCGGGCTAGAAACCTATGCAACGCCCGGCATCAGTAAGTACCTCACCCTTCAACCCTGATTGCTCGCATGGCCTTGAAATATGCCGTTCTTTTCTTAGCCCCGTTGCTTTCGGGCTTACTCATCTTTCTGGTGCCCGGAAATCGCACCCCGCATTTCCGGTTGCTACTGGTTTTTGCGGGCTCGTATCTTTTTTCAATTACCGTTACGCACATCTTACCCGAGCTGTTCCGCTCTGCCGATGACATTCACCTCACGGGCGTACTGGTCTTAGCCGGTTTCTTTTTGCAGCAGGTTGTAGAGTACTTTACGTCCGGCATCGAGCATGGACACATCCATCATCATGCGGGCGAGCGAAAAATCTCAGCTTTGCTGCTCCTTACGGCCCTGTGTGTACATGCTTTTCTGGAAGGTGGTATTCTGGCGGAGGCACGTGGCTTTTGGCCGGGATACGATCCTGTGGCCATCCTGATTGGAATTGCATTACACCGTGCGCCGGCGGCCTTTGCGCTGATGGCGGTTCTGGCCGCTCAGTTGCAGTCGCGTCAACGCGCCGTTCCCTTCTTACTTGTATTTTCGTTGGCTGCGCCCGCCGGGCTATTCATCAGCAACTTCTTTGCTGATGCGGCCCTGCTCAGTGGAGCCGGGATGATGGCTATTTACGCACTGGTGAGCGGGAACTTCCTGCACATATCCACTACCATCGTTTTTGAAAGCAGCCCGGAACATCATTTCCACGCGCGGCGCTTATTGGTTGCAGTAGCAGGCGCCGTTACGGCGGTAGTTGTAGAACTAATCGTGTGAGACAACTTCAGGCGAGAATCAACTCGTCCGGTGGGGCTTGCTGAAGTCCCTTTTGCTGAAACAACAGGATCGAACTGAAGAGCGTAAAGAAGATAATTCCTTTTTGTACCTCAAGCGCTGACTCGGTGATGCACGCCAGCATAAAAAGCGTGATGAATGCGCTGATGAGGAAGTATTTTCTGCGGTAGGCAAAATACATCGGTACCAATAGCATAACCAGCAGGGTGCAAACCCCCACTAGTCCAAGGGCCAGCCAGGTGTGGATAAACTGATTGTGCGGGTCGTAGATACCCAGCTCATGCGCCACGTGGTTTTTCTGCATAGCTGAACTCATCACGTCATTGACGTCACCAGTACCCGCGCCAAAGATCGGGTTGGTGTATCGTAGCGCCTCATCTCCAACCGACCACAATGCAACGCGAAGGTTGGTTTCCGGCTGAGCCGCATCCGGAAGGGTGATGCGGGTAACAAAAAATTCTTCCACCCGCGTGATCCGGCTAACCGGGTTGAAAAACGCAAGGCTGACAATAGCTACCGCCACGAAGGAAACCACCGCTATACTGTACGATTTAGAGGTTTTGGTAATGAATCGCGTGGCCGCAAAAATCACAATGATGATTGTGGCTACAGTAAAGATTTTGGAGCTCAGGAAGACTACAAAAAAAGAAAAGTAGGAAAAGATGCCGTACAGAACGATTCGTTCTCTCCGGGTCAGGTCGTCCGCATTGTCGCGGTAAACATAGATCAGAATCAGCAGGGCAAAGGCCAAGTACATGGCAAAGTAGGTCGGATGAAGGTCGATACCGGAGGCAAGGCCCACATTGGAAAAGTAGAGCCAGAATGGCAAGGTACTCCCCGACAAGAGGTGATAGCTTTCCATCGTTTCGTTCTGCAACCCTGGGATCGGCTGCCGGAGGTGGTAGAGTGAGAGTGCATTGACTCCGCAGATCAACGTTGCCACCAGCAGGGAGGCAACAAAAGCGCCAAAAAGCGTGTTCATTTCCCATTTATCAAAGGGACGGGTGGAGGCCAGCGCAATCGGTACGAGCAGCAGGAAGATCTTTTTGTCGAGGTTGGCCCAGCCGGCCTGTATGTTGTCGGTATGCCATAGCCCGATCAGGTGGAGCAGGAAAAAGGCGGGCATCAGCCAAACTAGTGGGTTTTGCTCCAGCAGCAGCTTTTTTTCTCCCCAGCGACCTTCCAGCATCCAGGCGATCAGAAAAATAATTACGCCGGCGTGGCAAACCTTGCTGGAGTATGGTAAGGCCATCAACGAAACAGCCAGCGAGCCGAGAAGCACTTTGCGAGTAACTAATTCAGTTGAAAACATGGTCCAAGTATAAGTGGGAACGAAATAAGGCATCATTACTATGTAAAAAAATACCTCAAAAGAGGTATTTTTCGTCATTTTCTTACATTAGATGCCGTTTTTGTCTCAAAGGTTTAAACGTTTATTCCTGTAAAAGATATATTGTAACAGATCGGTACCACACATTTATTGTTCCATGCA
>CANGUI010000122.1 GCA_947457025.1 Flammeovirgaceae bacterium
ATGAAAAGCCCCGCATTGGCATCACGCTGGGAGATCTCAACGGCATAGGCCCGGAAATTGTGATCAAAGCTCTGGCCGACCATCGCCTGCTGAATTTTATCACGCCGGTTGTCTATGGCTCTACGCGGGTGCTTTCGTACTACCGCAAACTCATGGGGCTCGAAGAATCACATTACAGTCAGGTGAAGACGGCGGGTCAATTTTTTCCGAAAGTAGTGAATGTGGTGAACTGCTGGGAGGAGGTCATCGAACTGCAACCGGGTAAACCCTCGGTTGTCACGGCCCGAGCAGCCTTGCTTGCCCTGCAACACGCCGTGAAGGATGTTCAAGCCGGTTTGATTGACGGGTTCGTTACGGCACCCATCGACAAAAACACCATCTACAGCGAGCAGTTTCCATACCGCGGCCACACGGAGTACCTCACTGAAACTTTTCAGGCCACCGAAACTCTGATGCTCATGGTGGGGCCTCAGGTAAAGGTGGGCTTAGTTACTGAACACTTGCCCATCAGTGAGGTACCTGCCTTTATTACGCGCGACCGGGTAGAGCTTAAAATACGCTTGCTCGAATTATCGCTCAAGAAGGACTTTGGGATTCAAAAACCAAAGATTGCCGTGTTGGGTCTCAACCCACATGCAGGTGATGAAGGGCTGATTGGCGCTGAGGAGAACGAGATCATTCGTCCGGTAATCCATGACCTGAAGGCCAAAGGAAAACTAGTCATGGGTCCGTTCCCTGCGGATGGTTTTTTTGCGGCGGGCCATTACGCCCGGTATGACGGGGTGCTGGCCATGTTCCACGATCAGGGGCTGGTGCCGTTTAAGCTGCTGTGCTTTGCCAGTGGGGTAAACTTTACGGCTGGCCTGCCGATCGTTCGCACCTCTCCGGATCATGGTACGGCCTATGCCATCGCCGGAAAAAACCAGGCAGACGAGAACTCAATGCGCGAAGCGATTTACCTGGCTCAAACCATTGTTCAGCAACGCATGCTCCAGCCTGCCTCTTCCTGAGTGCCCGATTTTTTTTCTGGTTTAGTACCCCCGATAGATAATCCCGAATAAACCAACATTCCGTTTTTCTTACTTTTGATTATGGATATCGTCACCCGAAAGCAATTGAATATTCTCATCCAGTTGGCGGATGTTGATCGAAACTTTTCGAATACCGAACGCGACATGATCTTTCAAATCGCCCGCGAGCGGAATTTTCCGACCGAGCAGGTCGAGGATCTCATTCGATCGCCCGAGCCAATAGAATCGCTGGGTGCTCTCTCCCTCAATACGAAGTTTGACTACCTGATGACCTGCATACGCCTGGTTTTTGCCGACCAAAAGGTTTTTGAGCGGGAATTGGTGTTCTGTAAGAGTATCGCCATTAAATTGGGTTTCCGGAAAGATGTGGTAGAATTCCTCGTTGAGAATCTCACGCGAATGCCCGAAAATCAGCTAAAAGAGCAGGTTTTTGCGGTATATTTTGTGTAACCCGGCAAAAATGGCCGCTGGAGGCTGAAATTACAAGATTTACTGGTAGATTTGCCGCCTGTTTTCAAAAACCCTGGTGGTGAACGACTTTACTATCAACATCGTAGGCTTATCCGACAAAAAGCACCACTACCGCTTTGTGTTGGGCGATTCTTTTTTCGAATCGCATGGACGGCAGATTATCGAAACCGGAAAGTTTAATGTTGATCTGGAGCTTGATAAACATGCTACGTTTATCTCCAGCCATTTTAAGATTACCGGCCACGCGCATCTGACTTGCGATCGTACGCTGGAGCCGTTCGAGCAGTCTCTTTCGGTTGATCGGAAAATCATTTTCAAATACGGCGATGAAAACAAGGAAGTAAGTGAGGACATTGTAGTTATTGCCCGCGACACAGACCAACTGGATGTTGGGCAGTACCTCTACGAATTTGTGTGTTTGGAAATTCCCATAAAAAAAATACATCCCCGCTTCAGGAAGTCCGAAGAAACGGCCGGCGAAGGGGCCCTCGTCTACTCGTCAGCTCCGCCCGATCGTCATGATGACGATCTGGTGATTGATCCGCGTTGGGAAAAACTAAAATCGTTAACTTAAACAGCAGAAGGTTATGCCAAATCCAAAACGAAAAACCTCGAAAACCCGCAGAGATAAAAGAAGAACGCACTACAAGGCCGTAGCCAAGCAGTTCATGGTTGATGCGACCACCGGTGAGCATCATTTACCACACCGTGCCCACTGGCATGAGGGCAAACTGTACTACCGGGGTAATGTTGTGATGGAGAAAGAAGTATTGGCGTAAGGGCATGTGCGCTATTGCGTCAATAGTAACAGAACGAAATAAGGAGCGGTCGAACGCGTTGCGCCAGAGCGCGAGTGGCTGAATGAAATTTTGTATGCCGGCGGGCGGTTGTTGTTGCAGCCGCCCGCCCGCTTTATTTTCCTAACCTAACTAAATGAGTAAAATCAGGGCGGCAATTACAGGTGTGGGTGGATATGTACCCGACTATGTGTTGACCAATAAAGAACTGGAAACGATGGTCGATACGACGGATGAGTGGATCACCACTCGTACCGGAGTAAAGGAACGCCGCATCCTCAAGGGAGAGAATAAAGGGGTTTCGGTAATGGCCATTGAAGCGGTAAAACAATTGCTCGACCGAACGGGAACAGATCCTCGCGAAGTCGATTTGATCATTTTTGCAACGGTTACGCCCGACATGGTCTTCCCGGCAACGGCGAATGTAGTATCCGCAGCCGTAGGAGCGGTTAATGCATTTGGTTTTGACCTGAGTGCGGCGTGTTCAGGTTTCCTTTACGCCCTGGTTACAGGTGCGCGCTTCATTGAATCGGGTCAGCATAAGAAAGTGATTGTGATCGGCGCGGACAAGATGTCGTCAATTTTGGATTATACCGATCGTACCACGTGCATCATTTTTGGCGATGGCGCGGGCTGTGTGCTGCTCGAACCGACCGCAGAGGAAGTGGGCGTGATGGATGCCATTCTGCGCTCCGATGGCACAGGTGAAGCATTTTTGCACATGAAAGCCGGCGGCAGCCGGATACCAGCCTCGCACGAGTCGGTTGATCAACGTTTGCATTTCATTCGCCAGGAAGGCTCAGCGGTTTTTAAGTTTGCCGTAACGAATATGGCCGAGGTTGCCGCGGAGATCATGGAGCGCAATCACCTCACCGGCCAGGACGTTGCGTGGCTCGCCCCCCATCAGGCGAACAAGCGCATTATCGATGCCACGGCCAACCGAATGGGGCTAGCCGAAGAGAAGGTGATGATGAACATCGCGAAGTATGGTAACACAACGGCGGCTACTATTCCGCTGCTCCTGTGGGATTACGAGCAACAGCTTCACAAAGGGGACATTATTATCCTCGCAGCCTTCGGTGGTGGCTTTACCTGGGGATCGGTTTATGTGAAGTGGGCGTATAATCCCAAACCATGATGCCGTTGAGACGAAACAGTATGTACACGGCCCCGCCCGTGCATGCAATAAACAGTAAAACTTCTGGATCATTAATTCATTGAATTTGTATGGCAACCATCTCAGACTTAAGCAAGGGAAATTATATGCGCTACAACGGTGAGGTGGTGCAAGTAGAAGAATTACAACACCGTACACCCGGAAATCTCCGGGCATTCTATCAGGTAAAGATGCGCAGTGTACGTACGGGTAAGATCATCGAAAATAGGTTTCGGCCCGGAGATGAAGCGGAAATCCTCCGGGTGGAAACGAAAGAGTACCAGTACCTGTATGCCGATGGCGAAAGCCTGGTGGTGATGGATAACGAAACGTTCGAGCAGGTCTACATCGACAAGGTGTTACTGGGCGAATCCGTTAATTTCATCAAAGAAGGAGTTACCCTGCTGATCGCTTTCGAAAACGGTACGAATCCGATAACGGCAGAAGCGCCTCAGCATGTCATCTTTGAAGTCACCTATACAGAGCCTGGCGTGCAGGGAGACACTGCCACCCGAACCCTGAAGCCGGCTACCATTGAAACCGGTGCCGAGGTGCGTGTGCCGCTGTTTATCAACACCGGAGATCGAATCAAAATCAAGACGGCAACTGGCGAATATGTTGAACGTGTGAAAGAATAATATGGCGAAGAAAGTTACTAAAAGCGGCACGACCGATTCCAAACCTTCAAACCAAACGGAAATGAAAACATCCGAAATCCGAGATTTGATTGACTTCATCGCCCAATCGGGGCTGAACGAAGTCAACGTTGAAACCAAAGAATTGAAGCTGCACGTCAAGCGCGAGCCAGACCAAAAAGTGATGAAGGCACAAGCTCCGTTGGTGGCCACGCTACCTCCTGCTCCGGTGGTGGCTGCCCCGCCTCCGATGCCAAGTGCAGCGGCAGCTCCTCCGCCGAAACCGGAGAAACCAGCGGCCGAGAGCCGGAAAACCGTGGAGATAAAATCTCCTATGATCGGTACCTTTTACCGCTCGTCCAACCCCGACTCACCTCCTTTTGTGTCGGTAGGGGATACCGTAACAAAAGGCCATACGGTGTGCATCATTGAGGCCATGAAACTGTTCAACGAAATTGAATCGGAGGTTTCGGGTACAATCGTGAAAGTGATGGTGGAAAATGCTTCTCCCGTAGAGTACGATCAGGTTTTGTTTGTAGTAGAACCCGATTAGTGCACCGTGGCGGCTGCTGATGAATGCCGGTGTACATGCACATGCTGACACTGGTGATGCGTTAAAAATATTTTGCCCGAACATCTATGTTTAAAAAGGTTTTGATTGCTAACCGGGGTGAGATCGCGCTGCGCGTGATCCGCACGTGCAAGGAAATGGACATTAATACCGTGGCTGTCTATTCTACTGCTGACCGCGAGAGTTTACATGTACGCTTTGCCGATGAAGCCGTTTGTATCGGAGATGCGCCCAGCAAGGATTCTTATCTGAATATTCCGCGTATCATTTCTGCGGCGGAAATCACCAACGCAGATGCGATTCATCCCGGCTACGGATTTTTGTCCGAGCGGGCTGAGTTCTCTGCCGTGTGCCATGAATATGGCATCAAATTCATCGGGCCTACCCCCGAGATGATTAATGCCATGGGCGATAAATCCACCGCTAAAGATACGATGAAGAAAGCCGGCGTGCCCACCATTCCCGGGTCGGACGGATTGCTGGCTACGATGGAAGACGGGATCCACATTGCCAGAGAAATCCGGTATCCGGTGATCATCAAAGCAACAGCGGGGGGCGGCGGTAAGGGCATGCGGATAATCAATGATGAAAGCGAATTTAAAAAAGCCTGGGATGATGCGCGCAGAGAAGCCGGGGCCGCTTTTGGAAATGACGGGCTGTATCTGGAGAAATTCGTTGAGGAACCGCGCCATATTGAAATTCAGATTGTGGGTGATCAGTATGGAAAAGTCTGTCACTTGTCTGAGCGTGATTGTTCCATCCAGCGCAGACACCAGAAATTATTGGAAGAAACCCCCTCGCCTATTGTAAGCCAGGAACTACGCGAACGTATGGGCGAAGCCGCCATCAAAGGAGCCAAAGCCATAAACTATGAAGGGGCCGGCACAATTGAGTTTCTGGTGGACAAGCACGGAGACTTCTACTTCATGGAGATGAATACACGCATTCAGGTAGAGCACCCGATCACCGAGGAGGTTACCGATTACGATCTGATTAAAGAACAAATCAAGGTGGCAGCCGGCGTGCCCATTTCCGGTAGAAATTATTATCCGAACCTTTTTGCGATGGAGTGCCGCATCAATGCCGAGGATCCGGCGAATGGCTTTCGGCCGTCACCGGGCCGCATCGTTAACCTGCATCTACCCGGTGGGCATGGTGTTCGGGTGGACAGCCATGTGTACACCGGCTACACGATTCCCCCGAATTACGATTCGATGATTGCAAAACTGATTGTCAGCGGGCAATCGCGCGAAGAGGTAATTACGCGCATGAAGCGGGCGCTCAGCGAGTTTGTTATCGAAGGCATCAAGACGACCATCCCTTTTCATCTTGCGTTAATGGATAACCCTACATTTCGGTCGGGCAAATACTCCACCAAATTTCTCGAAACTTCCTTCGATTTTTCTACGATCAAGTAAGGCGCTGAACAACACAGCCGGGTTATTGCCCAGCCTTGCTGTTCACCTGCTTACGGATA
>CANGUI010000123.1 GCA_947457025.1 Flammeovirgaceae bacterium
TTGCGTTCGCACCTTTCGCAATAATCAGTTCATCAGCCTCAACGATGGCTCCACCATCCACAACCTCCAGGCGGTTGTTCAACTCAACACGCTCCCCGAAGAAACCCTGAAACGCATCACCACGGGCGCCTGCCTTTCCATTACCGGGGAACTTATTCCCTCGCCCGCCAAAGGTCAGGCCGTGGAAGTGAAGGTGCAGGCCCTGGAAATCCTGGGCGACAGCGATCCCGAAAAATTCCCGCTTCAACCTAAAAAACACTCGCTCGAATTCCTGCGTGAGATTGCACACCTGCGTGCCCGCACCAACACGTTTGGCGCCGTGATGCGCCTGCGTCATGCCATGGCGTATGCCGTTCACACGTTTTTTCACGAGCGCGGATTTCTGTACATCCACACCCCCGTCATCACCGGCTCGGATGCCGAAGGTGCGGGCGATATGTTTCAGGTTACGACCCTGAATTTGAAAAACATGCCGCGCGATGAGCATGGCGAAATCAACTTCAAAGAGGATTTTTTCGGGCGCGCCACCAACCTCACCGTGTCGGGCCAGCTGGAAGGGGAAACCTATGCCCTCGCCCTCAGCGAGATCTACACGTTCGGGCCCACGTTTCGCGCGGAGAACTCCAACACCACGCGCCACCTGGCCGAGTTTTGGATGATTGAACCCGAAATGGCATTCTACGACATCACTGACAACATGGACTTGGCGCAGGCCTTCGTACAGTACCTGTGCCAGTACGCGCTCGACCATTGCGCCGATGATTTGGAATTCCTCCACAAGCGCGCAGCCGAAGAAGAAGCGGCCAAACCTCAGGAGCAGCGCAGTGAACTTGGCCTCATCGACCGGCTGAAGTTTGTGGTGGAAAATAACTTCCAGCGGCTGTCGTACACAGAAGCAATTGAAATTTTGAAAAACTCCACGCCCAACAAAAAGAAGAAATTTCAATACCCGGTAGAGCAGTGGGGTGCCGATTTACAGAGCGAACACGAGCGCTACCTGGTAGAAAAACATTTTAAAAAACCGGTTATCCTCTACAACTACCCAAAGGACATCAAAGCCTTCTACATGCGCCAGAATGAAGACGGCAAAACGGTAGCTGCCATGGATGTGCTGTTTCCCGGTATTGGCGAAATCATTGGCGGCTCGCAGCGCGAAGAGCGTTACGAACGCCTCATGGCGCGCGTACGCGAAATGGGCTTACCGGAAAAAGAGTTGTGGTGGTACCTCGACCTCCGCCGCTTTGGTTCCGCGCCCCACAGCGGCTTCGGCCTCGGCTTCGAGCGCCTGATGCTGTTCGTGTCCGGCATGACCAACATCCGCGATGTGATTCCTTTCCCGCGGTTTCCGGGGAGTGCAGAATTTTAGAGATAAGTGATTTCGGCAGTTGGGCGATTTTATTGGCCTGGTGCATCTTAATTCCAAGAAATCCCAGAAATCGCCTTTGTATGTAAATTTTCGAGCAATCGGGACGATGGGGCGCTATAAATTGAAATTCGGCTCCTGCTGCACCCTTATTTTTTCGCGTAGGGCATTTGGTTTTATTAATTTTTTTTTTTTTTTTTTGATTAAGTTTAACCAAAATATCAAAAAACTATGAAAAATTCAATGGTCAGGCCGTTTTTGTTGTCGATGTTGTTTGCGTGTACAGTTATTGGCATCCTTACTTTTACTGCAACCAATACCTCCGGGCAAGAGAGCGTTAAGGCGGTAGAAGAGTGTGTTAACAATCAAACCGCATGCTTGAAGTGTGGAGGGTTTTGTAATGTTAGTTGTTGCAACGATACTCCGGTTGCGCGTTTATTCTAAAAAGCAAGCCAGATACGATTGAAGCGTTGCACAACGCTTCAATCGTTAGCCAGACCAATATAACTTATGCGTGTTTTATTTGCGATTAGCCTGGTCTTTAGCGGGCTTTTTATACTGGGTTGCAACAAAGGCCCAACTGATTTCAAAAAGTCAAAAAGTTTACTAAAAGGCAAGATTGTTGTTATCGATAGTATCATCCTAAAACCAGATTCTGTTCCGTATTTAAACTTTTTTTTCGATCGGTATAGCGATGGTTATTTTATCTCAAGTGATCAAAATGGTCAAGTCTATTTGTTGGACACCGCAGGAAATCTCCGATCCCCGGTTGGGAAGAAAGGAAAGGGCCCGGGTGAATACCAACGTCCCGTTGGTTTGTATGCCGCCGCTATTGATTCAATCTTTGTGGCTGAATTTTACTCGGGTAAAATTTTGCTTTACGATAGCGACGGTTCATTTATGGAAAGTTGGGACGTGGTGAGGGATGATCCGTTCAATACTTTTGCCACTTTCAATAATTTTTTAAGTGTGTCTAGCGATGAGAATAAAAAACTCGTTATAGAATATCTTGGAAGGAGCGATCGAAATAACAACATTTCAAGTCCAAAATATTATCAGGAAGCAAGGCTGGTTACAATTTTTAAGTCGGAGTCCAACTCTTATAAGCATATTGTTCCTTTTGAGGAAGGTAGCCCATACCGGGGTAACCAATACTTTTTAAGCCCATTAGATCCCCGGGTAACAAAGTCAAAAGACGACCAGTATGCAGTGGTTTTCCCGCATGAAGATGCTATCTATCTATACAGCAGTGACGGTGATCTAATTCGTAGGATTGACGGCCGATCAGATTTCTTCCCCGCTGCCAAAGGTGTATCGTTTGATAAAAGAGACTCAGAATTTGGGCGTGATTACGTTAAATACAACGTTAAGCAAAATGCAATAAATTACTTATCTGTTCATTTTTTTGAAAGTGGCGACTCGCTTACCTTAATTAGCAAACAGTACGAAGCACCTGTACGTGATGCATCGCTTCCAGATGATCTGAACACTCTAAAATTTTTATTCTATGAACGCGATAGCTATCTACAGTTTTTCAGTATTGACGGTAGCAAAATATTTGCAGATATTAAACAACCGCGGGCATTACGGGAGTTAGTGTATGCAGAGAGTCTTGATTTCCTAATATTCAAGTCGGAGCCAAAACTAGCAGAGCGAAATATTCTTTATGTGGCCAAGATCATTTTTTAGTTGTATAGCGTTTGCTTTTAGCCTGGCGTATGCCGGTTGCGGAAGCGAAAAAGCTGACGACCAACTGCTTGTTGGGATTCAGCAAGAGTTAAAGCTGAATGATCCAATTGTTGATGCGTTGGTTTTTTTTCTGACTGAGAACGATTGTGAAAGTTGTTCGATGAATACGTATGGGAGGATAAACTCAATCGTAGAGAAAAACCAGAGTAAGAAACTGTTTGGTATCTACTTGTCGATTCCTGGCAAGGAGGCAACAGTATACGATGAATTTATTGCAAAAACGCGCGATAAGATTTCTTGGACGTTTTCGAAAAACACGACCCTCTTTGGTCTGGTTTCTCAGCGGAGTGATAAACACCATAGCCCTTTTCTAATAACTATTGCCAGTGGTCGCCTAAATAGTGTCTTATCGATAAGTAAAGGGTAGATCAAATATTCGTAAGAAACATTAGTGTTGATTTGGCTCTTTCCGGCATTCACACTAGCTCAGGTAGGGTTGAGTAGGCTTATCCAAGAACGAAGTGTTTTCCTTGACCTCCGCCGCTTTGGTTCCGCGCCCCACAGCGGCTTCGGCCTCGGCTTCGAGCGCCTGATGCTGTTCGTGTCCGGCATGACCAACATCCGCGATGTGATTCCTTTTCCGCGCTTCCCCGGCAACGCGGAGTTTTAGGAGTCGGTCGCTGGTTCCAGGTCGCTGGTTTCTGGCGCCTTGCCACGCGGCGCTGGCCGAATTGTGTCGACTGGTTTCCGAGGCTTGCCAGCAACCACCCACGAGCAACCCGAACCCAATCTGTTTGGCATTGATCGCAGATCTCACATCTCACATCTCACGTCTCAAAACTCAAATCCCCAATCTCAACAACTACCACTGCCCGCTGCTTCCACGCCCGCGCGCGTCAGCGGGCAAGGGATTGAACGGAAAGCCCGCCAGGGGTCGGCTTGTGCGGGGCGCGGACTTGCAGGGAAAGCCCGGTGGCCCCGCGCCATGCGCAGCACAGCGCGGGGCCATGCCCCCGACAATCGCTCCACATTAACTGCTAACTTTCCACTACCTTGCAGCTCGTTTTTATGTCGGCAGGAATGAATATCGATAGCGCCTTACGCGAGGAGATCCAAAAGGCCACTACCGTGCTTTTTAATCAAACGATCGAATCGTTTCAGGTGCAGCCCACCAACCCCGAGTTTGAGGGCAGCCATACGTTGGTGTGCTTTCCGCTTACCCGGATATCGCGCAAGGGGCCGGAAGAAACCGCGCGCCTCGTGGGCGACTACCTCCTGGCGAACTCCCGCCTGGTTAGCTCATTCAATGTGGTGAAGGGGTTTCTTAATCTCTCCATTGCCGACCGCGTGTGGGTGGAGGTGTTGCAGGGCGTGGTGAACGATACCCGGTATGGGGTGAGCGCCCGCTCGGGCAAAGAAGTGATGGTGGAGTATTCCTCGCCTAATACGAACAAGCCGCTGCACCTGGGCCACCTGCGCAACAATTTCCTGGGCTATGCGGTGGCGGGCATTTACGAGGCGGTGGGCTACACGGTACACAAAGTGCAGATCATCAACGACCGGGGCATACACATCTGCAAAAGCATGGCGGCCTGGCAACTGTCCGGTGAGAACGAGACGCCCGAAAGCAGCGGCCTGAAGGGCGACCACCTGGTAGGCAAGTATTATGTGGAATTCGACAAGCGCTACAAGGCGGAGATGAAGCAGCTGGTAGACCAAGGCATGCCGGAGGCCGAAGCCGAAAAGCAGGCGCCGGTGATGCTGCATGCGGTAGACCTGCTGCGCAAGTGGGAGAACAAAGATGCCGATACTGTGGCTCTGTGGAAGAAAATGAACGGCTGGGTGTACGATGGCTTTGCGGCCACTTACAAACGCATGGGCGTTGATTTCGAGAAGTTGTACTACGAGTCGGCCACCTACCTGCTGGGGCGGGACGAAGTGCTAAAGGGTGTAGAACAGGGCATCTTTTTCAGAAAAGAGGACGGTTCGGTGTGGGTGGACTTAACGGCCGATGGCCTCGACCAAAAAGTACTGCTGCGCGCGGATGGAACATCGGTGTACATGACGCAGGACATCGGTACCGCTATTTTGCGGTTCCGCGATTTTCCGAAAATCGAAGGCCAGGTGTACACGGTGGGCAACGAGCAGGAGTACCATTTTAAAGTGCTCTTCTTGATTTTGAAAAAACTGGGGTATGCCTGGGCGGAGAAGTGTTTTCACTTGAGTTACGGCATGGTGGATTTACCCACAGGCAAAATGAAAAGCCGCGAGGGCACGGTGGTGGATGCGGATGACCTGATGGCCGAGATGGTGGCCGAGGCCGAAAAGCAAACCCGCGAGTTGGGTAAGATTGAAGATGCCAGTGAAGAACAGGTGCGCGAGCTATCGGAAATGATTGGCTTGGGCGCATTGAAGTATTTTTTGCTGAAGGTGGACCCGAAGAAGCGGATGTTGTTCGACCCGAACGAATCGATTCAATTGCAAGGACACACGGGGCCTTTCATTCAATACACCCACGCGCGCATTCGTGCGCTGCTGCGCAAGGCGGAAAGCATGGGCCTGGCATCCGCCGGTTGGTCGGGATTAGAAACGCTGGATGCAAGCGAGCGCGAGGTAATTGCCCTGCTGACGGCCTATCCGCAGAAGCTGCGCGAGGCAGCTGCCGGCTACTCCCCGGCCGTTGTTGCCAACTACGTGTACGAGTTAGCCAAAAGCTACAACCAGTTCTACCAAACGATACCGATCTTCCAGGAAACAGATGGGGCACGGCGGGATTTCCGTCTGGCCCTGTCGCGGGCTGTAGCCGATGTCATTAAAAAAGGCATGCGCGTGCTCGGCATTGCAGTGCCCGAGCGGATGTAGGGATTATCTTTTGTTTGACTTTTGTTAGGTTGCGTAGTGGCGGAAGAAATACGCTAGTCCTTTTTGCTCTCACGGCTTTTTCCTTTACTTTTATTTTGAGTTTTATTTACACTATAAACATTTTATGACTCTAAAATCTAGTTTGTTTTTCATTATTTTGATTTCCTTCTTGACATATTCCTGCCGAGAAGATAACGAGGTCACCAAAA
>CANGUI010000124.1 GCA_947457025.1 Flammeovirgaceae bacterium
GATGCCGTGAATGCGTGGGAACTGGATCATAAGCTGGAGCGCGCTATGGACGCCCTGCGCTGCCCACCGGCCGACGCAAAAGTGGAGTTTTTATCCGGCGGCGAAAAGCGGCGCGTGGCGTTGTGTCGGCTGCTGTTGCAGGAACCGGATGTGTTGTTGTTGGACGAACCCACCAACCACCTTGATGCCGAATCGGTGTTGTGGCTCGAGGAGCATTTGCGCCAATACAAAGGAACCATCATTGCAGTAACACACGATCGGTATTTTCTGGATAATGTGGCGGGCTGGATTCTGGAATTGGATCGCGGTGAAGGTATCCCCTGGAAGGGGAACTATTCGAGTTGGCTGGAACAGAAGCAAAAACGACTCCAGCAAGAGGAAAAAACCGAAAGCAAGCGCCAGAAAGCGTTGGAGCGCGAGTTGGAATGGGTACGCATGAATCCCAAAGGTCGTCATGCCAAGGGAAAGGCTCGTCTGAGCAATTACGAAAAACTGTTGAGCCAGGAGGCGCGAGAGAAAGAAGAGAAACTGGAGTTGTTTATCCCGCCCGGGCCGCGTCTGGGCAACAAAGTGATTGAGGCCAAAGGTGTTTCGAAAGGTTATGGCGATAAACTGCTGTACGAGAACCTGACCTTCTCACTACCTCCGGCCGGTATTGTTGGTATCATCGGGCCGAATGGTGCCGGAAAGACCACACTCTTTAAAATGATCATCGGCCGCGAGAAACCGGATGCCGGTACCTTTGAAGTGGGAGACACGGTTAAGACTGCTTACGTAGACCAGGAACATGACGACTTACTGCCTGAGGATACCGTCTTTCAGGCGATTACCGGTGGTCAGGATCTGATCATGGTGGGTGGCAAAGAGATCAACTCGCGCGCTTACGTCAGCAAGTTTAACTTCAGCGGCACCGACCAGCAGAAGAAAGTAAAAGAGCTTTCAGGTGGAATGCGCAACCGGGTACACCTCGCCATCGCACTGAAGCAGGGAGGAAATCTGCTGTTGCTCGATGAGCCAACAAACGATCTGGATGTCAACACCCTGCGGGCATTGGAAGAAGCGCTGGAAAATTTTGGTGGTTGTGCCGTGATCATCTCACACGACCGCTGGTTCCTAGACCGGGTGTGCACCCACATCCTGGCCTTCGAAGGTGAGTCGCAGGTATTCTGGTACGAAGGCTCGTTCAGCGAGTATGAAGAAAACAAAAAGAAGCGATTGGGAGATGATCAACCCCACCGCATCAAATACAAGAAACTGGTAAAATAGAAGTCGAGAGCGGACCGTACGCCTACTGTCCGATCATCACGAATGCCCCCCAGTAAAATGGATCGGGAAACTGTTGGCGTAGTTCTGTCTGTGCTTTCCGGAAAGCATCTTCCTTGCTGCTACCCGCTACCCAGAATTGGTAGAAAAGCGTCATTAATTTCTGGGTGGCTTCATCGTCAACACTCCACAGACTCATGATCACCTTTTCAGCTCCGGCAATGGCGAATGCGCGTTTGAGGCCATAGACACCTTCGCCGTTTTGAATTGTACCCAGACCGGTTTCGCAGGCCGAGAGGGTCACCAGTTCCGTTCCCGATAAATCCAGGTTCATCACTTCCTGCGCCGTGAGAATGCCGTCTTGAGTTGGCTCTGCCGAATTCTGACCCAGGTTGATGAAGTCTTCAGCGCCGGCCAGGATCAAGCCTGAACGTAGGAGAGGGTTTTCGATGTACTTGCTTGCGTTCTCAGCATCGCCTAAATCAGGATCATCGAGAAAGAAACCATGAGTGGCGAGGTGCAGAACTTTGGGTGCTCCTGCTGCCTTGATGGCAGCCTCGTGAGCATCAATGCCGGTACGTGGGGTGACGCTAACCTGATTTTGAGTAAGTAATTGTTCAATTTCCGAAACCTCCACCTGCGTGCCCGGGAGGGGTGTGATTTCGCCTCCTCTGAAAACGCGCAGAATGCCGGCACGCGTTCCCCGATTCACTTGTTCAGCGGGCGGTTCGCTCGATTCTTTCTTGTTACCCGTGAACTGCGGAAAACCCACCAGCATGAACTTACCGGAGCCGGCAGAGACCCCGGCTGTAGTGACCAGGTCTTTGGTGTTGGTCAGATTTTCAAGCTCAATCTCTTCAAACAGGAACTTGCTGGTAGCCGGGTTTTGGATTGTGTTGAGGTTAATCTGGTGATAGATGCCATCGGGTGAAACAAAAACCCGTTTAATGTTTTTAAGCGCCGGCTGCAGGGCAGACCAATACACCTTGTATGACAGCGTATCTCGCAGGCGGAATCTGATGGAATTCCGGTAAAAGATCAGATTTCGTTTCTCCATCACGTTCCCCACATTGGGAAACGAAATCCATTGGGGGTTTTTGGTAGTTTTTGTCACCAGTAGGGCTGCGTACTGCACTTTCCCGGTGAAATAACCACCAGAGTCCGGGCTGTATTCGCGGAACCGGATAATCTCTACGGCGGCCTCATCGGGTTTCAACTTTTCTTGAACCTGCTTCCAGGGGGTGGGTGTGGGGGCAAGAGCCGCGCCGAACGCAGCCGAGCGCCTGGTGAGCTCTTTTTCAAGGTTGTTGGAAAGAGTTTCCAGAGAGTCAAGTTTTCCGTCATCCCCTTTGGAGTACCGGCTGGAGACCTGTTCTTTCAGTTCCAGCCAGGTTTCGTATTGCGCAATCAGGTTGGCATCCTGGCTGCGCTGGATGGCTTGTCGTACACGCTGGGTGGCATAGAAAATAATACCCTTGGTGCGCAACTGTAAATCGTAGAGCGTAGCCGTGAGTTCAGGCTGCTGAACCCGGTATTGCTGCACAAAGCTCGAATAGATTTCAAAAGCGGGCCGCAGGTTGCCATAATAAAACTTCGACTTTTCAGATTCGCTCAAGCCGGGAAAATAGCGGTTGATTTGTTCCTGGTAGTTTGCAAAGGTGGCCTGGAATTGTTGCTGTGCTCCTTTGGTGTTATGTACCATCCATTGGTAGGTAGCCAGCTTGAAGTAGGATTGCCCTACACGCGGATGGGCCGCGCTGAGCAACCGGGTACGCAGCCGCACGGATTCGTTCAGGTATTCCAATGCTTTTTTATTTTTCAGCATGAGATAAGCAACACCCAGGTTATGGAGAACAGTGGCATACTCAGCACTTTCTTTGCCCGGGTCATTCGCAAAAACCTGCTGGGCCCGTTCCAGGTAAGGGATTGCCTCGCGGCTACGATTTTGAAGATACAGCACTTTGCCGAGGTTATTTGAGTACGATCCGTACTCCCACGCATTCTTGTTTTCAGCCTCCTGTATGGCTAGCGCTTCGCGAAGTAGTCTTTCGGCTGTACCGTAATCAGCCATGTCGCTGTAGGCGAGTCCAGCATTGTTCAGGGCGATGCCATACATCGGATGCGACTTTCCATACATTTTCCGGTCGTGGGCAAGTACACGCTCATAGGTGGCTTTGGCCTCCTCTAAACGCGACAAGGCCAGCAATACGATCGCATAATTATTCAGCGTGGCAAAGTAGCGCTCCTGATTCTCGGGGGTGCCTTCGGCCTGGAGCACCCTCAGTCCCTGCGAAAAAAGTTCTTCCGCTTCAATCAACATCCCTTTGTCGGCATATAAAGCCGCGAAATTCACCCGAATGGTAGCTTCTTCCAGCCGGCGGTCTCCTTCGTTTTTCAGAATCGCCAGCGCCCGACCAAATTCATGTTCACTGGCTGCATACTTGCCCTGTGCCGCTAACTGATCTGCGTGTTTGGCCAGAAACCGGCAATACAGCGAGTGAGAAGGATCTAGGCTCTTTAGAAATGCCACGGTTTCAGTAGCTGCCTTCTGATACGCACCTTGGTTGGCCAGGATGTCGAAGTAAAAAAGCGCTGATTCGAGATAAACATCACTCGTTCCTCCGAACGCAACTTTATCTGATGCCATAACCTGTTGGGCCGTTCGCTGCGCGTCAGAATAACGGCCCAACTGGTTGTAAACCAGGGCAAGGTTATACATGGAATTGCTGTACTGATCGTAGTACTTGTCTTTCAACACCTCCCGTAGCTTCACTTCGCGTTGATAATAGGCGAGTGCACTGTCAGTTTCCCCCACCTGAAAATGACTGTCAGCCAGGTAAAACAGTACATTGGCAGATGAACTGTCGGCCAGTTCCGGAATCAGCTGCAAAACGCTCGGCTTTAAATGGAGGCATTCGGCATACTGCCCTGAGTTATATTTCCCCTCGACTTGGTAATACATTACATCAAATGTCTGGGCTTGCAGAGATCCTGCAAGTGCCAGACTGGCAATCAGCATGAATAAACGCATCACGGCAAAAATTTTACAATGTTACAACTTTGGTTCAAGGCCTGTAAATACCTCCTTCAGGGTATTTAGTAAACACCTGCCGGTAAAATATACCTATTTTGAGGTATTTGAATACACACAGCCCTATGCTACTTTTACCAGGAAGCATCTTAAACACCATCCGTCACACCTGTTTGTTGGAGCTGGGGAACGGAGTGGGGTACTTTCGTGATGGGATTGACAGGTGTTTTATAGTACCCAAAACCCCGATTTATGAAATCACTCCTCTCCGCCATCTGTCTACTCGCCTGGTTCTGTGTGTCTGTCGTGGCTCAAACTCCACAGCTGAACTTCTCCAGTCCCTCCATCGCCCGATTGGTTGCTCAAGATAATGCAGGCAACGTCTATGTAGCGGGGATTTTTTTTGGAACGGTAGATTTTGATCTGGGTCCGGGAGTATCCAATCTGACCAACACCGGTAGCTCGAATGACATCTTTTTTGCCAAGTATACACCGGCGGGTAATCTTGTATTTGCACACCAGATTGGCGGTACGGCAGACGATCAGGCAATTCAGCTTTTTGTAGACGATACCGGAAATATTACCCTGACGGGTTTCTTCACGGGTACCAATGTAGATCTGGATCCCGGAGCGGGTACCGCGCTGGTAAGCGCATCGAGTGCAACCGATAGCGATCTCTTTTTTGCACGGTACTCAACTGCGGGTATTTTTGCGTGGGGAAAGCGGGTTGGAAACAGCATCCCGAATTCAACAGCTCTTGGTAGTATTGACCCGGCCAGCGGTGATCTTATCCTGTCGAGCTTTTTCTCCGGAACTTTGGATGTCAACCCCGATGCGGGAACCACCAACCTGACTTCGGCCGGAGCAAACGACATTTTTATCGCCCGCTATGCGAAAGCAAGCGGTGCGTTGGTCGGGCAGGTTAGCCTGGGAGGATCCGGAAGTGAAACACCCTCCCGGCTGCGTACGGATCTGATGGGCAATGTGTACCTCACGGGCTCCTATTCGGTAAGTTTTGATGTGGATCCGGGTGTCGGTACCGCTTTGCTCCCCACGCCGAATGGTACAGACTCCTTTATCGTGAAGTATACCTCGACAGCAAACCTGGTGTGGTTTAGAACACTGACGTCAGATTTTGATTTCACATCCCAGCTCGCTGTCGCACCAGATCAGTCGCTCTACATCGGTGGTACGTTCAACGACCGTATCGATCTTGATCCGGGGCTGGCTACAGTTGCCGCTAACGGGCTTGGCAGGAACGACCTTTTTCTCATCAAGTTGGCTGACGATGGGAATTTTGTCTGGGGTAAAACCTGGGGCTCATCGGGAGAAGAAGTGTTTTCCGGCTTATATGCAACCGACACACGGGTGGTGATGGGTGGCTCATTTCGCGATCCCCTTGATCTTGATCCGAATTCCGGCACGCAGACAGTTACCTCCAATGGCCTTGGAGATTTGTTTCTTGTCACGCTGTCGTCCTCCGGTGACTTCCAAAGTGGCTTTACCATCGGGGGAAGTGAGAATGATGTTGCATTCACGAATGATTTTTTGATGCGGGGTCCTGGTCAGTCTTTTTTTGTTGTCGGTTCCTTACCGGCTCCGCGTGACCTGGACCCGGGCCCGGCGGTTGCTCAAGTCAACCTGTTACCGGATTTAACCTTCCAGACGTTTATTGCCCGTTATTCCTTCACAGTCACGCCGCCCACGGTGCCGCCCGCGGGCCTGGCGTTCGCCGGCCAAACGGTCTCCTCAATCAACGGCAGCTTTTCTCCTGCCGCGGA
>CANGUI010000125.1 GCA_947457025.1 Flammeovirgaceae bacterium
ATCATCTGGCGCGATGTAGGCACTGCCACGAACGTTATCAAATTCATGTAGTACGATTCGATATAAATACTTTTCCCCTGATCGAACTGTTCGATCAGTAAACCACAATGCCATCGCGCGGGCCGTAGCGGGAGACATGTCCGCCGCGAACAGGGCGAACGAAAAGCGTTGTTCAATCTCCCTCACTTTGTTCACCACACCAATCACGTCACTTTTTCCCAAGTCAACCTCGAATTTTTCACCGAAAAGTGCCTGCGCGGCAATCGCTGCGTATGGAGTAGTTGGAACAAGTTTTTCCCACTGTTGCTCGGGCCACGGCTTGAGCGCTTCTTGGGTAAGAATGGCTTTTTCCGGGGGCGAAACGAGCGCCCCGTTTCGAACAATTACATACCGTTCGACCCGGTATCCGGCCTGGTTTCCGGTTAACCATACTTGTGAAGTACGGGGAGCCCACCGCAAGGTGATGGAATCCTTCGATGGGCGGGCAGCAACAGCCAACTCTTCGTTCACCTGCAGGGAGTCCTGTGCAAATGTCAGGGAAGTTATGATCGTGAGCATGAGGAACCATCCCCTTGTAGGATACCGTGGCTCCCAAAAATATCCCCTGGTTGACGACGCGTACATAGCCTTTACTTGGTTATCACAAAGCGTCTGTATTGCGAACCTTGTGGGTAGTCCAGCCGCAGTACATAGGTACCGGGCCCGAGATGATCGAGCTCGAACGACAGATGATGAACCCAATCGCCATCTGCACGGTGAATCGCCACGGTTCTGCCCACCACCGGATTCCAAACCGACAGGGTGACGGGTTCCTTTTGCGACAATTCAATCAACACTTGAAAATTCCCGGCCGATGGATTTGGGTAGAGTTCGAAGGCTTTCACTGTTTCCTGGTAGCCGAGCCGGCCTCCGGCTACTTTTCCGGATGCAGGCACGATGCGGATGTTCTTAGCCAAAACATCCCTGCATTCTCCCAGTGTTGCAAGGAGCGAAATGCTGTATGTACCACTTTTTTCAAAACGACCAAATACGACATCTCCTAAGTCGATTACCTTCCTCATCTCTGCCGGGAATGTCCACTGGGCGCGTTCGGGCAGTGGCCAGGAAACATCAATGAATGCAACCGTATCTTGCACGGCTGCCTCGGCAGGCAGGAGGAAAGAAGCCTTTAGTAAATCACGCGAGGTTTCGAGAAGAAATTCATCCGATGCTTCGCATCCCAATGCATTTTTTACCACAACCTGATAACGTCCCGCGTTTTGTATGACTACGCGCTGTTGGTTGCTTGTCAAACCCGTGTTACTCGTCCACGCGTAAGAGGCCCACTGGGCACCTGCGTCGAGCACGTAGGTTTGGCCGACACATAGCGTTACGCCTTCTCCGAGATCGATCATCAGTTTTTCCGGGTTTGCTATGGTATAGGAAGACGATGTCTGACATCCGTTTACATCCGTTACCGTGACCCCGTACGTTCCGGCACAAAGACCAGTGCGCTCAGGATTTGTGGCACCGCTATTCCAAAGCCATTGTGTGTTGCCGGTTCCCCCGATCGCATCCACCTGCAAGCGCCCATTGCAGCCATCAAAACAATCCGGCGCCCGGTTTTCGAGCACGCGGATTTGGAGTGGGGCTGGCTGGCCGAGGGAATAGCTTTGCGTTGTTTGGCAACCTTTTTTGTCAACAACCGATACGGAAAAATTACCCGAACACAATTGGCTGGCTTTCTTCGTTTTAGTTTCGTTGTTCCACAAAAACTGATAGTCGCCATTTCCACCCGTTGCGTCTACAGCGAGCGACCCGTTGCATCCGCCAAAGCATAGCGGCAAGATACGCTCTATAAGGCTGATGCGCAGCACGTCGGGTTCGCTAAGCGAGAAACTGGACTGAGCCACACAGTTGTTGCTATCGGTAACGGTAACGAGATGGGTGCCTTTGGGGAGACTTGTTGCCTGGGCGCCTGACGTGCTCGCCCACTGGTATGCGTATCCACTCTTTCCTCCGCTGGCTTCCACTGTAATGGTGCCATTGGCATCTCCGAAACAGGCCGGATTGGTTGCTTCAACCAGTTTGATCGCGAGGGGTTCGGGTGCGTTGAGTTCTATAGTCTTCGTGGTCAGACATCCGTTAACATCGCGCACGGACGAGATGTAGGTGCCTTGTTCAACGTTCTGGAGTATAGCGGTTTGCTGACCATTCGACCACCGGTACTCAAAAGGGCCATTTCCGGTAGCGGTTATCAGGATACGCCCGTCTGCCGAATAAGAACATTTTGGTTCTACCTTTTCTCCGACTTCGATCACAGGTCCATCGGCACTGGTGATACCAACCGGAGCAGATGCCGGGCAAAGATTCGCATCAGTTACGTTGAGCGTGTAGATCCCGGGAGATAAATTTTCGATGAGGAGGTCTTGGTCAAAAATCAAGTTGGTGCTGGTACGCCACTCATACGTGAAGCCCCCAACTCCCCCTGAAACGATGGCACGAGCTTTCCCCCGCGGATCGGCACAGTAGGCAGGCTCGATGTCTGTAAAACTGATCAGGATGGGAGGGGGTTGCGTTAACGTGTTCGATTGTGTTGTGGTGCATGCGTTTGCATCGCGAAGGTACAGCGTGTACGTTTGAGCCCTGAGACTTGTAAACAAGTTGGATGTTTGCCAGGTCAATCCATCGCGAGAAAATTCATAGGCCGGTACACCGCCGTTTGCGCTTAACTCAATTTTTCCATCGGCGCCGCCATGGCATGTGATTCCGCTGGCACTTACCAGCGAGAGCATAAGTGCTTCGGGTTGGGTTAAGGTTTTTGTTTTGGTATCCACACATCCGTTGGCATCGCGCACGCGTACCGTATAGGTGCCGGCCGGGACGTTAGTTAAGAAATCAGACGACTCGGTTGTACCCACCCACTCGTAGCTGCGCAGTCCGGTGCCACCGGTTGAGCCAGCTTTCAGATAGCCATCGGTACGTCCTGCACAAGAAATGCCAAAGCCGCGGTAATCCGAAGTTTCGATAAAGCTGGCCACTACCGGTTCAGGCGCGGTGATCGTTCTGGTGGCAGTTGCCGGGCAACCATTCAGATCCGTCGCCGTGACGGTATAGGAGCCTTGACTTAGCCCACTCGCTAACGCGCTGGTGGCGCCGCCGCCCCAGACAAAGGTAAAACCCCCGGCACCACCGCTGCCACTTGCAAGCAGACTACCGTTGGATGCTCCCGCGCAACTGATTGCCTGACCATTGAAATTTGATGCTGCCTCAATCGCTGCCTGTACTTGCGTTGGTTGGGTGATGACCCGGCTGGCCGTGCCGGTACATCCGTTTTGATCTGTGGCGATGACCGAATAGGAACCAGCGGGTTGGCCGGTGAGGTCAGCACCTGTCTGGCCCGTGTTCCAGGTAAAAGCATAACCCAGCAGGGTTCCGGTTCCCCCACTCGCGCCGGCGCGGAGCTGGGCGTTGGAGTCGCCTGCACATCGTATTGCGAAGCCATTGAAATTGGAGATCACTTGTATGGCAGGTGTAACCGGAGTTGGGTCAACCAGTGTTTTACTTGTGACGGCCGCACAGCCGTTGGCATCGCGCGCGGTGGCCAGATATGCGCCTGCACCGACGTTGCTGAGTGTTGCACCTATGGTGGATAAAGGATCATTCCATGAAAACGTGTAAGGTGCTGTTCCGCCGGATGCCGAAACGGATAGCGCCCCATCGCGATTGCCTGTGCATCGAAGTGCTAAGCCGTTGTAATCACTGGTGATGGTTGCCACCGGAACAACGGGTGTGGGATCGTTGAGGGTGAATGTCTTTTCCGTCTGACACACGGAATTGTATGTAATTACAACCTTGTAATTGCCCGCTGTGAGCGCATTGATGGTTGATAAACTGGTTCCGGACGTGAGCAATAGGCCATTCCTGAGCCACGCATAGTTTTGTCCTGTAGCCGGGACTCCATTGCCATCGCGTAACGAGGCAATCAACTGCCCGTCGGAAGCGCCGTGGCAGGAAATAGCCTGGCCGTTGAAGGGAGTGGGGGCAGTAATTGTTGCCGAGTAGGCGGGAGGATCAACAAGCGTTGCTGATTTTTGTACGCTGCAAAGCGGCCCACGGTCATCTGTAACGGTAACCTGATAAGTTCCGCTTAGGAGTCTTTCAATGCTACTGGTTACCTCACTATTTTGCGACCACAGAAAGCGCGCCGTGCCCGCCAGGTGGGTGAAGGAGCCCAGGTTTACAGCGACGGATCCGTCATCGCCACCTGCACAAATATTCTCGACCACATCGAGTTGGAAATCAGTTTTTGGTTTGGCGACCAACGTATAGCCCCTTTGTGCTGTGCAATTATTGGCATCTGTTACCTGGACCATGTACGTTCCGCCGGCAAGTCCGGCATATACTGGCGTATTGGGACCATTGGTCCATTGGTAGGTATAGGTTGGAACGCCGCCGGAAGCATTCACATTGATTTCGCCATCATTCTTCCCGGCACAGCTCACCTGGAAGCCGCTTACCGGCTCGCTAACTCCAACCGTGTTTAAGGCGATTGCACTTGGCTCGGTGACCTGAACATTGCCATTACCTACGCAACCATTGGAGTCGGTAAATGTAACTGAATAAGTGTTGGGGCCAAGCGCAGCAGCTGTTTGCTGGGTTGCTCCATTACTCCAAACAAAATTGCTAAAGATGCCCGTACCGCCCTGTGGGTTTACGGTGGCAAAACCGTCCGAGCCGCCGTTGCAACGAACCTGAAAACCGTTAAAGTCCGAACGTGTAAATGATTGAACCGTAACGGGTGCAGGGTTTGCCAATTCAAGTGTGTCGATGTCAGTCCAACAATTGCCGAAGGGTACGGCAGAGTTATTTTCTACCCGCGCCCAATATTTTCCTCCTGAAAGTCCCGTGAGAGTGATGGTCGTTCCATCAAGTACCTGGTCGGCAATTGGTAGTCCTACCGGATTTGGCGGAGACCCTTCGTAAAGTGAAACCACAAAGTTGCTGATCTCTGGTATTGCGCCTTTTATTGTCAATCGAATTTCTCCATTTGCCTGATTATGACAAAGAGGGTCACTCTTGGAAAATGATAGGGTTGGACCAGGGGCAGAAATTTCAACAGACTCGACTGGGCTTGTGGTTCCGGTAATGCCGGTTACCCTGAAATATTTTGATCCATAAGGTGAAGATATGCCGGCCGTGCTGATTTGTGCGCCGCTGAATGTAGCCGTTGAGTTCCCGCCGGGTAAAATAGACCAGGGACCAAACAAATTATCCGATACTTCCCACAAAAAGGAGCCATTCCAGCAGGTGCTCGTTTTGAGGGTCACGAAGTCGCAACCCCGTATAACTTCGCTGCTCGAGATGAGCGCTTGGGGGTACACCGTAACCGAACCATCCACGTCCGTGATGCCTGCCGGAGTTTGCGCATAACCCACCGGTGAACATGAAGAGACACTCACTGTTCCGCTGAAACTTGCCGTAAATGAAGTCGAGGGAGGGTTCATCGCTGGGTTGAATGGTAAAGTCGCAATCCCTGCAGCAGCCACGGAGAGCACTCCGTTTGGCACGCCGGTACCGAACACAACAACGGTGCCTGAACTGCCGGTTTGTAATCCAATACTTCCGGAAAACCCGGAATAGGTAACCGAAGCACTTGTAAGAGTCTCCCGACCATAATCCCGGTGATTCACATCAACCAAGATGTGAGCAACCCATCCCTGAGCCCGGACATAAGTGGGGGTCGAGAAAAGAGCACAGCCACCGATAAGAGCGATGATTAAATTTCGGTGTACCATCATCATGCGAAAAACTGATGTCGTACCCGGGAAACCGGGTAATCCCCCCCGTGAAAAATATACGATCAAATTGCCGATTTCCATTTGTTCGTTCGGTTAGTCGTTATCGGGTATCCGGTTGAACAATTCCATATCGAAAAAAGAAGTAGCTTGTTGTATGGTTGGAACCGAATAGGACCAACGCACTTTGTACTGACCTGCGCGCAGCCTCGGAACAGGTTGGACGATGAACCGCAAAAAACGTTCTGTTGGGTACGGGGGTCTGTCTA
>CANGUI010000126.1 GCA_947457025.1 Flammeovirgaceae bacterium
CTGATGCATCAGCCGCAGGGTATAACCTTGCTGGCCACCTCCACCCGGGCATTCGGCTGGTGGGGCAAGCGCGGCAGGCGATCACGCTGCCTTGTTTCTATTTTGGCAAATATGCCGGTCTACTCCCCGCCTTTGGGTCATTCACAGGTCTCCACCGGCTCAAGTTGAAAAAAAGTGACCGCGTTTTTGTGATCGCTGAAAACCGGGTAATGGCTATATGACATCGAAATTTTTTTTACTTTTCGCAGGCGCCATGCTATGGCGCACGGCACCCGCTCAGGATACTACTTATCTCTCTCTGCTATTTCTCGGGGATATTATGCAGCACGATTCGCAGCGAAAGGCAGCATACATACCGGACAATGAAAACTACGATTACAGTCAATGTTTTCGCTGGATTGCTCCGCATCTGCAGGCAGCTGATGTTACCATCGGGAACCTGGAGGTGACCCTCGCGGGGGAACCCTACGCAGGCTACCCGCGCTTCAGTGCTCCCGATGCTTTAGCCCGAGACTTAAAGCGAGCGGGCGTAGACGTGCTGGTTACTGCAAATAATCATTCGCTGGATCGAGGCCGGCCCGGTTTGGAGCGTACCCTCGAGGTGTTGCGCGCACACCAGCTATTGGCTACCGGAACATTTAAAGACTCAGCTGAACGTGCCACCCAATACCCATTACAGATCGAGCAAAAGGGCTTTCGGCTTTCGCTATTGAACTACACGTACGGTACCAACGGCATTCCGGTAACGGCGCCTAACATCGTAAACCTGATCGATACCGTCCAAATTGTTAAGGATATGAACGCGGCCCGGAGTCAGCAATCAGATATCATCATCGTTTTCTTTCACTGGGGAAGCGAGTATCAATCACAGCCCACAGCCTGGCAGAAAGCACTTGCCAGGCTTTGCTTTCGCGAAGGCGCTCAGTTGGTTGTTGGGGCACATCCCCATGTTCTTCAACCAATGGAATGGGATCAAAGTAAAAATCATGTAGTGGCCTATTCACTTGGGAACTTTGTTTCCGGGCAGCGCCCGCGTTACCGGGACGGAGGCGCAACGCTCCGGGTTGTCCTGCAGAAAATCAGCACCAGTAAACAGGCGTGTACGATTATTAGCGCGGCCGATTATCACTTGCAGTGGGTCTATCGCGATAGTCGGCAGCGCTACTTCGTGTTGCCCGCAGCAGCTTTCGAAACCGATACGGTCGTAGTGCAGCCGACCCAAAGCCGCGAAGCGCTGCGGCAGTTTCTCGCGGATTCCAGAGCTCTGTTTTCCAGATACAACACACAGGTGGCAGAAGACTCTCTGGACATGTTTCGGGTGTGGATCACTAGTGACTCCCTGCTTCTGGATCATCCTGTTATTCGGATGTACAAACCCTCCCGTGAAGAAAAACCGGAAGTTGCGGGTTGGTACACAGTGGCGTTGAAGGATGTCCAAACGGCCATACGGGTGGCTACGGAGATTACCCAAACCACCCCATATCGCCATGCAGCGATCGTTCGAGTCCCGAAAAGAAGAACGCGGCAGAGTTCACCCAGGTAGACGGAAGCAGACGATCAGATCACACGGTAATCTTCCAGGGGGATCGTAATTTGAGTTTTTGGAAAGTGGGCAAACATGTTAGAAAATGCTTGCCTGATACTCAGAGCTGTTAGTGTTCACCGTCGGGTTTTGCGGCCACTTGTCATGATGATGCCCAGAGAAAACTCTAATCCGGTAAAGTCTATTTGAGCATCGGGGAAATCGATCGGGCGGGTTTCCACTCTGCCCGCTTCATTCACCCCTGCAACTGTACCCGTCAATGGAAATCCAGAGGCACCCATGAGGTAATTAACTTCAAGAGATATTCCGAATTGCCGGTTTACATAATAGAGTAACTCAGATCCTACATGATAGCCCCAACCGGGTTTATTTTCGAATTCGAATGTACTGTTGGCTATCACCCAATTTTGATACTTCGCTAACTCCCGATCCATGTTGCCAAAATCGATTTTCTGAGAAAAACCATAGAAACCAAAAGCTCCACCCTTTACGCTAAACTCAGCCGATTCACCACGCAGCTGAAAAACCAATTCCAGGGGCACGAATACGGAAAAGTTAGGACCCACAAGTGAGGACGTAGATTGAAAAGGAAGTCCCTTCATTCCCAGACCTGCCATCCGATAAAGGGTGATGCCGGTTTCAATCGATAGAAAACGATTCACGTTTACACCCACGCCTCGAAAACTGAAAGGACTTACCGGCGTTGAAAAAGCACCGTTCCGCGGAACAAAATAGGAAAATGAAAGGCCGAATTCCTGCGCCATAACTGCGCCAGCCAAACCGGTGAAAAAGAGAAATACTCCGAACCGTCTCAAGTTTTTTTGTTGCAAGATAGGAGCAACCACACCATCTTCACGAAAATATTGAGAAATCGGAGGGCGTACTGTTTCCGATCGATTAATTTTAGGGAGGTGGGTAGTACGCTAAAAAAGCCAGTAGCCCCTAAACAGGTTGCCTCATCGATGTTCAGTAAGGATATTGCCAGTAAACACAAAAGTAAATTACTTCACATGAGACTTTTCGTAATCTTGGTTATCTCTGCCGCGCTGTTTTCGGGATGTACAAAAAAACCACAGGCCGACTGGATTATTTTTGGTGGCACGATTTACACCGTGGAAAAAGCCCAGCCGGTGGTGGAAGCCGTTGCCGTGAAGGGTGATACCATTCTGGCCGTGGGCACTTTGGCCGCCGTGAATGAGTTTCGGGGTAAGGATACCCGGTTGGTAGACTTGAAGGGCAGAACCATGACCCCGGGATTTATTGAGGGGCATGGGCATATCATGGGGCTTGGGTACAACGAATTGAACCTCGACCTGTTGGAGGTTACAAGCTATGATGAGTTAATAGAAAAAGTCCGCGAGGCTGTTGCAAAAGCGAAACCGGGGCAGTGGATTCTTGGGCGCGGTTGGCACCAGGACAAGTGGGAAACGAAGCCGGCCCGGATGTATAAGGGGTTTCCCGCACACCAGGAATTGAGTAAAGTATCCCCAGATAATCCCGTTTTTCTGCGTCATGCCAGTGGTCATGCCGGATTCGCAAATGCGAAGGCCATGCAACTTGCTGGTGTCAACCAGCTTTCAAAAGAGCGCATGCTGGAAATCGGTAATGAGGGTGGTGAAATCATCAAAGACGATTTGGGTAATCCTACAGGGATTTTCAACGAACGGGCGATGACACTCATCGCAGACGAGATACCAGAGGCAACGGCTGCCAGTGATTCGCTGGCGCTGCAACTGGCTATGGATGCATGCGCCCGAAACGGCATCACCGGTTTTCAGGATGCCGGGGCATCGCGTGAGAACATCGATCTTTTTTACCAATTCAAAAATGCACATCAACTTAAAACGAGGCTCTACGTCATGCTCACGGGTTTTGACCGCCCCATGGTGTACGAGTGGTTTAAAAAAGGCCCGGACATTGACCCCAACCATTTTCTTACTATTCGTTCGGTGAAGCTGAATTGTGATGGGGCGCTTGGCTCCCGCGGTGCCTGGCTGCTGGAACCCTATACGGATCGCCCCGATTTTTATGGAATGGCTACCTATCCCATGGATACCGTGTTGAAGATTTCCCGAATGGCACTCAAGGTCGGGTTTCAGGTATGCTCCCACGCTATAGGCGATCGTGCCAATCGGGAGATTCTCAATCGTTACGAACAGGCATTTCAAGAGGCTCCGGCGTTCAAAGACCATCGGTTCAGGATAGAACACGCGCAGCATCTCCACCCCACAGACATTCCACGTTTTGCCCAATTGGGGGTGATCCCGGCCATGCAAGCCAACCACCTGAGCAGCGACCGCCCCTGGGCTATCGAGCGCCTCGGCGAGAAGCGCATCAAAGAAGGAGCCTACATGTGGCAGTCACTCTTGAAAACAGGTGCCCGCATTGTTAACGGAACAGATGTGCCGGTAGAACCCATAAATCCACTGGCCAGTTTCTATGCCTCGATATCGCGAAAAACTTTGAAGGGCTCTCCGGCAGGCGGGTATGAGCCTGATGAAAAGATGACACGCATGCAGGCGCTCCGCAGCTATACCCTGGATGCCGCATATGGGGCCTTTGAAGACAAAATCAAAGGTTCGATTGTGCCGGGTAAACTGGCCGACTTTGTCGTTTTTGATCAGGACATAATGCAAATTGAAGAGGACAAGATATTAGCAACTCAGGTGATGATGACGATGCTCGGAGGAAAAATCATCTTTGAAAAGAAGTAGCGGAGCCTGACGAAATTCGGAATTCATTCCCAATAAAAAAGGGGCCTCTGTTGAAGACAGGAACCCCTTTTCTCAATTCTTTTGGTTGGGAATTACTTCAGGTATTTATGCGCGCGTTCAAAGACGAGTTTGCGGTCGGCTGTAATTGTCGGGTCACTGTAGATGCGCGAAGAAAGTTCTGCTACAACTCCCTTCCGGTAGCCCAACTTATCAGCAATTTGTTCGCAGAAATGTATTTCGCTGCGAAAAACCTGGCCATCACTCTTCATCAATTGTACCAACAAATACAGATTCTCGAATTTCTGATCCTCGGTGAACTGATCGAGATTTCCGATCGGCTGAGGGTTTTTCAACATAACGTCAATCTCTGAATCGCCAACACCATTTGCTTTGCCAATCATCCGGATAACCTTTGCCTCTTTGTCAGATACTTGATTATCACTGGCAGCCAGATTGATGAGCACGTTTAAAGTTTCTTTTATCATAGTCATTAAAATTTACCCGAAATACGTTTTTGATACCGTGAAATTAAAGGAAAAATGCCTAATTTATCAGATTTTTGGAAAAAATTAACGCTTTGCGTTGGTTTGTGCAACTTGTCGCGATCCGTTTCGTCTTTAGCGAAAACCAAATATAGCATGAAAAAAAGAGCTCTTGTGGTTCTGGCATTTGCCTGCTCGCTGTCATTGATGGCGCAATTGTCTGAAAACCGTTCTGTCGGAGCATTTCGGGGAATAAAGTCCGGCGAAGCGATTGATGTATTTTTAAAAAAAGGTGAAAAAGAGTCCGTTCGGGTTGAGATTTCGGATGGGAAATTGACCGATGTGATTACGGATGTTGTGGGGTCTACATTACGGATTGAAATGCGCAGCGGTGTCTATGGGCGGCGGTCGGTAAAAGTTTTTGTTACCTATGTGGTCCTTGAAAAACTTTCGGCCAGTTCGGCTTCTAACATCTATTCTGAAGATCCTGTCAAAGCCCGCCAGATGGAGATCAATGCGTCAAGCGCAGCTAATATTGAAATTACGCTGGAGGCGGAAGATGTTTCCGTGGACGTATCCAGCGCAGCTGAAGTCCTTCTAGATGGAACTGCCCGAACATTTCGTGCAGACGCCAGCAGCGCTGCAACGATTGATGCCTACGACCTGGAAGCTGATGAGGTTACTGCATCTGCCTCCAGCGCCGGCTCTATCCGCGTAACGGCCCGCAAGGAGATCAATGCCGATGCCAGCAGTGGCGGGAGCATTCGTTACCGGGGTAATCCCAGTAAAACCAATACGTCGTCCAGCAGCGGTGGGTCGGTGAAGAAAAGTGTCTGACAGCGATTGGGTGGCAGTTTTCGGTTCTTTACACGTTGTTGGTAGCCAGCTCATTCAGACGAGAATATGCTACCATTCAGTTATGCAGATCATCTATATGTGAAATGCCGCCTACTTCGTTGAGCAGCGGACTTTCCAGACTTTTTTTCAGCTCTTACAAAGTCAGCCGGGCCGACTGGTCCGCCTGACTACTCGTTATCTAATCTAAACTGGAAGCAGAAGTGTTTCGGCGGATAAATGGTCGGGATTCAAAACACCCGTGGTGAGTTTACTTTCAGAGCATGGTATCATAAACGTTTATGCCAACATAAAAAAGTTCAAGTTTCCGTTTACAAATTGAAACCTTAAAACAGAGGCACCCGAATAATCGACTTGTAATAAAAGATTGCGAGGTCGGCCACGTTGCGAAA
>CANGUI010000127.1 GCA_947457025.1 Flammeovirgaceae bacterium
ACAGTGAACTGAAAGCCCGCGGAATTCCGCCCACCGGCACCGAAAACTACGGAGGCCCGGTGGCAACCGCCAGCGGCCTGATCTTCCTTGCCGCCACGCGCGATGAAAAAATCCGCGCCTTTGATGCCGACACGGGCACTGTGTTGTGGGAACATGACTTGCCCGCTGCCGGCTATGCTACGCCCGCAGTCTATCAGGTGAATGGCAAGCAGTTTGTCGTCATCGCCTGCGGAGGCGGTAAGATCGGAACGAAGTCGGGGGATGCCTACGTGGCGTTTAGCCTGAACTGAATGATGATGGAGTCACCACGCCCTTCGCGTTCGGCCGCAATCCTCGTGCTGGCTGCAGGCTCATCTTCACGGCTTGGTCAGCCCAAGCAGCAGGTACTGTTTCGCAGCAAACCGCTGCTGGTGCAAACGGCAGAGGCAGCGCTGCAAACCGGATATCCGGTTACCGTGGTTTTGGGATCAGCGGCTACGGAACACGAGGCCACGCTGGCCGGCCTCGCCGTTGACATTGCAGTTGACGAACAGTGGCATCTCGGCATGGGCCATTCCCTGAAAACGGGATTGACGCGGCTGTTGAGCAGCCATCCCCAACTGGAAGCGGTAGTGGTCTCGGTATGCGACCAGCCGCTGCTCAGCCCTGCAATTTTCGAACGTCTGCTCTCTGGTGCCAACCCACTGGTGGCATGCCAGTACAGAGTAGGCTGGGGCGTACCTGCGCTATTTACAAAGCCGTTTTTTGGTGAGCTGCTCGCCCTCGAAGACGGAGCGGGAGCAAAAATAATTCTGGTGCGCCATGGCCCGTCGGTTGCGCGGATTCCCTTTCCCGAGGGTGATCTTGATATTGACACGCCCGAAGATCTGGCCTCTTTGAACAGGTATATTCCGCTTTGAACAACTGTGGAGATGGCTGAATCTTCGAAGTGGCAATAAGAAAACGGATAGCGCAAACACTTTCCCGGAAATCCGGTTCTTGATTATCGTGAAAGCAGATTGCTTGCCTGCAAATCGCAGGTGAGATTCAATCGAACTACATGAAAAAAAATTAGCACGCCGCCATGGACCTTTTCTCGTCTGACAACCAACCGCGCCGGAACTGGCTGCCCCATGGGGGAATCGTTCACTACCACGGCAAACTGTTCTCTGCGCCTCGGGCCGATCATTATTTTCAAACCCTTTTCGAATCGATCGAATGGCGAAGTGATGAAGTGGTGATGTTCGGGCGTCACATGATCACCAAACGGAAAGTGGCATGGTATGGCGATTGCCCTTTTGCTTACACCTACAGCCACATCACCAAACAGGCGCTGCCGTGGACGGACGCCCTTTTGGAACTGAAACTACAAACCGAAGCCGCCGTTGGCGATACGTTCAATTCCTGCCTTGCGAACTTATATCACACCGGTGAGGAGGGCATGTCCTGGCACAGCGATGACGAGAAAGAACTCAAGCCGGAGGGAGCCATAGCCTCGCTGAGTTTCGGAGCAGAACGGAAATTTGCCTTCCGCCACAAGGTGACTAAAGAGGTGGTGTCGCTGCCACTGGAGCACGGCAGCTTGTTGGTGATGAAAGGCCCCACACAAACACACTGGCTTCACCGCCTGCCACCCAGCCGCCCGGTGAAGACCCCGCGCATCAACCTCACCTTCCGCACCATCATATCAGGATAAGTAGCCGACCTATTCTATAACCTCTTCCACTTCCTCTAATTTGTCCGCCGTGTATGATCCTGAGGTCGCGAAAATGATGTTTCCTTCCGGATCCAAAACAAAAAAGTAGGGGATGTCGCGCTTCTCGAAATCAAGGGCTTCTTTGTAGGGCTTGAGTTCACCCTGGTAGAAGAGAATATGCGGCAGCAGGTGCGGGTCAGTATTCTTGAGGGCTTTGCGTTTAGCCGTACCGGTAGCTGCCGCGTTGATGCCGGTAAACATTGGCACAAAATACACATACACATCGTAGCCGATCCCGGCCATCAGCCCGGTAGGTTTCTGAATAAACGTTTCAAATACAGGGCGGAACCACGTGTTGAGTTCATCTTCTGATTTCCTGGAGTACGCCAGCCCCAGCAGCGTATATTTTCCTCTCACGTCTGCCGGCAGGCTCACTTTTTTATCCTCCACTGTTTCGGCTTCCAGGTTCGGGAAGGCTTTACCAACAACTTGCGCAAGGGCATCGGCCGCGCTGATCAGCAGACAGAAAATGACAATATTCTTCATGGCCCGAAGATAATTAATCCGAGGGTGAGTAGCGATTTGCCTCTATTGCAACCGGTTGGTGCCCACAGCTACCGCATACGACCGGTCGAGCTGCTCGCTGGAATCAGCCTGGCGCAGGGTGTTCACCCGATAAAAGTCAGCCCGCACCCGTAGCGGGGTGAAGGTTACCAGCAAGTAGCCATGGTCGCGGGCATTTACATACTTGATGTGAGGATTTGTCTTCAGCAGTGTGGCCTCCATCATGCGTACTGTGTCTGTTGTGGTATATTCGTCGCTATTACCGGAGGAGACACTGGTGGTGCCAAATTCAACCGCAAAAGCACCGGCGGAGGTGGCGGCCTGGTAGGTTTGGGCAACGTCGGTGGCAGCTTCGATCGCCCAGGCAGAGTGGGTGTCGCCCGCCAGAAACACGACGTTGGCGATCTTGTTGTTCACAATGAAATTCTTGATTTTTTGTTTCTCCAGCGGATAGCCATCCCAGGCGTCAAGATTCTTAGGCATGCTCGGGTAAACAGCACCAAGTTGTACGTCTGAAAAGATCACCTGATTACCAATGATACGCCACGTAGCGTGCTTTTGCAATTCTGTTTCCAACCATTGCAATTGAGCTGTGCCCAGCATCGATTGGCGTGCGCTCAGGTAAGCCGTATCTTGTTCGGTTTCGGGTTGGCGCGTGCGGCCTTCCAGGCGCTCGTCCAGCATCATCACATGTGCGAGTTGTCCATAGCTGAACGAGCGGTAGTGCTTACCTTCTCGAATCGGCAACCATTCGTAGTAGGCCTGCCGCGCCGCTGTTTTGCGCTGTTCGTAATCACCCTCCGGGCTCTGGTGATTTTCTGCGCCCGTCACGTAACTGTTGTTGGCCACCTCATGATCGTCCCAGATGGCTACGAGCGGATGGCGAGCCGTCATCTTGCGTAAGCCCTGATCCAGGCGGTACTGCGCGTGGCGCGTACGGTAATCGTACAGCGAGAGGATTTCGCGCGCCGGCAAATGGGTGCGCCCGATGGTCGTATCACCATAACCGCCGGGCGGATATTCGTATATGTAGTCGCCCAGGTGCAACACGGCATCCACTTCTTTTTCGGCAATACGGTCATAGGCATTAAAATAGCCAAACTCCCAGTTGCTGCAACTCACCACGGCCAGCTTCAGGCTGTCGGGATCTTGTGCCGGCAGGGTGCGGGTGCGCCCGATGGGGGAGAAACCGCCCAGAGCGGAAAACCGGTAATAGTATGTGGTACCCGGCCTTAGTTCCTGAACATCAACTTTCACGGTGTAATCACGTGCCGGTGTGGTGGCCACCAGATCAGTCTGCGTCAGGCGGGCAAAGGCGGGATCCTCGGCAATCTCCCATTTCACCAACACCGAAACGGCAGAATCCGGTGGTGTCACGCGGGTCCAGATCACCACGCGATCGGTCAAGGGATCGCCTGAAGCCACGCCATGGTAGAATGGCTTCAGCGAAGCGTCAAACAACGGACTCACTTCTTCCACCAGCGGACCTTTTTCTTTTCGGGAGCAGCCAGCGAGCATCAGCATGGTCACGGCCATAATCAACGGGTAGCGCATACGCATGAATTTAAGAACGAAGGTAAGAAAGGCATTCCGGCTTTTCGATATGCAGGAGATGATGGCAAGATTATTTTTTCGCGATGGATGCCGGCGCGCAGGCTGTCGCACGACCACGCTACGGATTTTTTTCCAGCGACGCTACAGTGTTCGGTTTTCATCGCACCGAAGGAGTTCCAGCTCGGCCAGCCGGAGGTAGATATCCGACCGCGTGCTGTCCATGCGCGGCGCTTCCTAATAAAATGCCAGGGCGTTACTCGTCTCACCAGGCTGATCGTACATCCACGCCAGTGCATAACACAAAAACGCTTCGCGCACAACGCGATCGTATGCTTTGCGATACCATTCTGCCACCGCGTCGTACAATTTGCGGTCGTAGTACGTATGGCCCAGCACCACCAGCGCGTCTAAGTTGTCTGGATCTACGTCAATGCACGTGCGAAGCACCGACAGGGACGTTTCGAATTCTTTCAGCTTATACTGGCACACGCCCTTATGGTCAAGCGCCGAACTATTGCGCGGGTTGATCCGCAACACTTGATCATTGTAGAATAAAGCCGAATCTCACAACTGTTGATCAAAATAATTGTTGCCCAGTTCCGTCAGTGCACCCGGACCTTCGGGGTTGGCAGTCAGTGTTCGAAGGTTCTCATCCCGTCCGGTCGTGGGTGTCTTCCACCCTTGCCGCAAAGCAACCAGCAGCATGATCCCGAGGAGAATCACGATAATCTGCAAAAATACTGGCAGACTAATGATCTGAATTTTTCGCTCGGGTGAAAACACCGGCACAAGCTCACGCAAAGCTGACGCTAATCGATCTCGCGACCGCGGCCGTTCCGTTCGCGGCTGCGAATGCCTGAACGTTTCATCCGACCGCGCATAGCGATCTTCTTCAACTTTCGGCAGCGACTGGTAATAGAGCAGCGAAACCGTGGCCAACGCGGCCATCAGCATCTATAAGATCACAGGGTGTACCGACCAGAATACCGCCAGTAGAAGCGCCACCACGACTAACAACATGCAGTACAGCCCACTTCTTCCGTACGGCTTCGGTGATGGAGCCTGCAGGTCTCCGGCCTACAAGTGTTCGAGCAGGAACTCGGTCATCAGTGTGTAGAGGTGGAGATTCACCTTCCCACCCCGGAAGCCGTGCGCCTGGTCTGGGTAGAAATGAGAGCGGAACTGTTTGCCGGCATTGATCAGCGCTTCCTCCAATGCTACCGAATTCTGAACATGCACATTATCATCGCCCGTACCGTGGATCAGCAGAAAGTCTCCCTGCAGCTTGTTGGCATATGCGGTGGGCGAGTTATCGTCATATCCTGCAGCATTGTCTTGGGGACGTTGTAAAAAGCGCTCGGTGTAGATGTTGTCGTAGTAGCGCCAGTTTGTTACCGGTGCACCGGCAATTCCCACCTGATATACGCCCGCGCCCTTGGTCATCGCCAGCGAAGTAGTGTAGCCGCCAAAACTCCAACCCCAGATCGCCAGGCGGCTGTCATCGATGTAATCGAGGCTTCCCAGAAATTTCCCTCCGGCCAGTAAATCTTCCAGTTCCAGTTTCCCAAGTTGCTTGTAGGTCTGTTTAGTAAACTGCTCCCCGCGGTAGCCCGTACCCCGCGTATCGATCACGGCAACCACAATACCTTTTTGAGTGAGCATCTGGTGCCACACATTTGTCCCCCAGCTGTTCGTCACGCTGGGCGCCCGCGGGCCACTGTATTGGTAAACCAGTACAGGGTACTGGCGCGAAGGGTCAAATCCCCGCGGCTTCAACATATACCCGTCCAGCTGGGTAACTCCGTCTGCGCTGGTGTACTGAAAAAATTCTTTGGGGGCAAAACCATACTCGGCCACCGTCTTGCGGTAGGCTTCGTTCGCTTCTAAGGTTTTTACAAGAGCATTTCCCTTGGTCCGAAAAAGGTGCACCTGCAACGGCTGCACAGCGCTGCTGTGATAGTCTATGAAAAACTGATGGTCGGCACTCATGTTGATACTGTGGGTGCCCGCGGCGGCAGACAGTTTTGTTTTTTGTTTGCCGTCAAACGAAATCACGTAAAAAGTCCGGTCCAGATAATTACCCTCCGTGGAGAGATAGTACACCAGTCGCGCCTTTTCATCTACCGACACAACACTGGTTACCTCCCAGTTGCCGGAAGTCACCGTTCTTTCATTTTTTCCATC
>CANGUI010000128.1 GCA_947457025.1 Flammeovirgaceae bacterium
CCTTGGGATACCCCAACAGCTCCGCATAGGTCTGGGCCAGTGTTGGCTGCCAGGCACTCACCCCTACAAGGGCAAAGAAGATTGTAATGCGAAAGTGTTTTGTCATCTCAGGCAGGCTAAAAATCAGGGCAAGGGATAACCAGTTTATCCTTCGGCGGCTTCCGCGGATTGCGAATCGGCCATGAATACACCAGACTGATTTCGTGGGAGCCGCCTGAACCTGGCCCAAGTCGGGAAATGGTGATGTCGTAGCTGTAGCCGATGTTGAGCACGTCTTTGGAGCCTTTCAGCGTCATCCCCAGCAAAAGCACAATTGACTCATGGTTAATGATATTGTTGATGCTCTTGAAAGGAATGCCCCGGTACCAGGCACCCAGCACAATTGGCTCGAACGTAAAATAGGCCCCCACATCCATTTGCGTGAAAGGCCCTTGTTTTCGGTATTGAACAGCGGGAGCAATGCTGCGCTCCGACTTGCGCGAGTAAACGCCCTGTCCCATTATCCCTGGCCGAAAAAAGAATTTCCATCCGGCATGAGCAGAAAGTTTCATGGGTAGGTTGCTGTCTTCGCCTACAAGCGAGTTGTTGGGTTGCGTAAAATGGTGGGCGGCAAAACCCAACCAGGCATTCGGCGTATAGAACAGACCTCCACCGGAAAAATCCGGAAAGAAACGGTTGCCTCCACTCAATCCTTCACCTGAATCACCTCCGATAAATTCGCCGGTATTGGGGTCGAACTGATTAGCGAAAGTCAGCCGCCCGAAGTTGATCGATCGTTGATAGATGGCAGCCTGAAATCCGGGCCGGAATGACAACTTTTTGGTCAGCCGGAGTTGGTATGCATACTGGACGGCGAGGCTGATTGACTGGAGCCCGACCAGCCCCACATAATCGCGGGTGAGAAGTGCCCCAACGCCGCTGTTTTTGTCTTCAAAGTAAAAGTCAGCAAATGCCGAGACGGTCGTAAAGTTTGCATCAACCCCAGGCCACTGATTACGGTAGTTCAGTCCCACGCGGCCTTGTTGAGATGATCCGGCGAAAGCCGGGTTGAGGTAGAGCGGGGCTGCGTAAAATTGTGAGTACTGCGGATCCTGCGCCAGCGCACCCGCCACATACACCAGGCTCGCCCACCACGCAAGGCCGATCCGAAAACAGCATGGCTTTATTTTTGGCATTCTACAAATAACGCGCATTATTTGATTTTTTGAAATAGTGTTCCTACAAATCGCCCGGACTCCCGGCCTGTCAGCCGAGCAAAGAACGGTGTTCAACACGCCCCTCGCAGATGTATAATGTTTTTTGTTTCAAAATGTATACTTTCGTGAGTAATGTGCGTTCTGTTTTTACAAGCAGTAACGTTACACGATTGCTTCCGGGTATGAATTTATCTTCTTTTTGTTCGATGGGATGGAGGGTGTCGGTTGTTCTTTGGGTGTTGGTGAGCCAATTTAAATTGAGCGCCCAACCCCTTACAGGTACAAATTGGTATTTTGGTAATTCCAGTCGGGGCCTGCAATTCAGCCGCGGCACGAGCCAGCCGGTGGTCCTTACAAATCAGGCAATTCCTTTTGGTACGGGTGGCAGTGCTGTAGCAAGCGATCCGGGTAGCGGCAACCTGCTGTTCTATTCCGATGGAATTTCCATTTTCGATGCCTGCCACCAACGGATGCCGAATGGTTCCGGGTTGTCCGGTACTGGCGCAGCCAATCAACCGGTTGCCATCTGCAAAGTGCCGGGACAGACTTCGCGCTATTTCGTTTTCACCAACTCTGCATCATTCACTACGGGTGGTACCATTCAGTTTTCGGTCGTGAATCTGGCGTTGTTTGGCAATGCGGTATTTCCTGCACCGGCTCTGGGTGATGTTGAAACGAAGAATACGGCTGTACCTGGATTGACAAACCGATCGGAGGGTATGATCGTGATTGGTCACGCCAATGGGGAGGATTTCTGGTTGGTTACCCACCAGAACGGATCAAGAAACTATTCGGTTACCTTGATCAATGCAGCGTCTTTTACGGGCGGTACGTTTACCACCACGAGCTTCAACGGATTTGGAGTCCCCACAACGGTGGCAAATTTCGCCTTTCATGAAACGACGCGCCGGCTGGCTGTGGCAGCCCAGGACAGCCGCACCGATGCAATCATTCTGAATTTCAACAACACTACAGGTGTCCTGAGTTTTGATCGAACTATTTTCAATTCCGGGATTACTACGACTACATCACAATCGATTTATGATATGGAATGGAGTGCCACCGGCCGGTTTCTGTATGTATCGCGCCATGGTGAGCCCGGTGTAGACGCGGCCGTGTTTCAGTATGATTATGCCAACACCAACGTAACGCTCGCCCCGGTTTTGCCGACAGCTCCATTTCGGAGTTATGGTTTGCAAATGGCACTGGATAGTTCCATCTACCACCTCTACCAGAGCACTGCTGCCGGTCCTTTTCTGGTTGGCCGGTTTTCGCGAACCGATACAGTGGCGGCCGGCGTACAATACCAGGCGCTGCCGTTCGGGTCGGTAGATTTTGCAGCCACGCAGTTTCCTGCCTTTCTTGCCCGAGACACCGTTGACATCCGCCTCTCTTTCACAACCGCCGGCACCTGTCAAAATTCTCCCACCGCATTTTTTCCGGTGGTACAGCCCGCCGCGGATAGTCTGGTTTGGAACTTCGGAGACTCCAACTTTGGCCGAGGGACAAGCCCTATACACACCTACGAGACTGCGGGAAGTTTTAACGTCCGGCTCTACGCGTTCTACCGCGGGCAAGTCGACTCCGTTGCCCGGAGTGTTGCAATCAACGCTTTTCCGTTGCAAATCAATCTTGTGCCCGATACGACCGCTTGCCGCAGTGAGTTTCCACCGCCAAGGGGATCTTCTTCTCCCCGTCAGTTTCAGGTGCGCGCGAATGTGCAGGGGGGCACCCCAACTTCCATTGTCTGGTCGAATGGTGATACAGGTCCACTCCTGACACCCGACTCGGCAGGCTATTACTATGTAGTAGTAACGGATGCGGGCGGATGTCGTGGATATGCAGGTGTAAATGTGCGCGAGTACGGACTGCAAAATCAAACCGCCAACAAATGGTACTTCGGCCGCAGAGCGGGCATCGATTTTAATTTTACACCTCCACGCCCGCTTAGCGAAAGCGCTATGGATGCCCCCGAGGGGTGCGCGATCGTCTGCGATCGCAACGGCGAAACCATTTTTTACACCGATGGTAATGCCGTGTTCGACCGAACCCATACGCAAATCGATACCGGCATTGGCGGCGACCCAGACGCCACACAATCTGCCATGATTGTTCCTGTCCCCGGAGATGAAACGTTATACTACATTTTTACAACGCAGGCGATCAACGGCACGGCACTGAACGAACTGCGGTACTCCCTTTTCGATCTCAAACCCAATAACGGCCGGGGTGCCATCGTTCAGAAGAACACGCTGCTTTTTGCGCGGTCTACCGAGCGTATCACCGCTACCGATTCGTGGTTGATCGCCCATGAATATGGCAATAACTATTTCCGCGCCTATCCAATCCGGAATACCGGCATCGGTGATCCCGTGATTTCCAGCATCGGCTCTGAGCATGTGTTTAAAGTGGTTGAGAACGGGCAGGGTTATATGAAACTGGGACCGGGAAACAACCTCGCGGTACCCATCAGCACACCAGGTACCAGCAACCGGATTGAGTTGTTCACCCTCAACGACTCCACCGGGCGGATTTCCAATCTGCGTCCGATCAACCTCAACCAGCCAACCGGCCAAGTGTACGGCGTGGAGTTTTCCAACGGTGGCAGTAAGCTTTTTGCTACTGTAAAGGCGGCGGCCAATTCATTCTTTTTTGAATATTTCATCGATTCGGTTGGCCGCCCATTTTTCAAACAACGGCTTTCGCGTACGCAGGAGTTGGGTGCGCTCCAAATTGCTCCGGACGGACAAATCTACATGGCCATTAATGGCAGTAATGTACTCGGTACGGTACAGGCAGTAGACGACACCACCCGCCTGAGTTCGGTTAATTTTACCGGATTCAATCTGGCCACCGGCACCAACAGCCGCCTGGGGTTGCCCAACTTCCGCCGCTTCAACAACAACGCTTTTGGTGGTCCTGCCGCCGGATTCACGGGTATTTGCCTGGGCGACACCACCCGTTTTACCGCAACACCCACAGATCCTATTGACGTAATCAATTGGTTTTTCGGTGATGGTGGCAGTGCATCCGGTGTGGAAGCAGATCACCTTTACGCCACTGAAAATGCTTTTACGGTGACTACAAATTTTACCAATCGCTGCGGCCTCGATACTACGTTGGTGCAGACAGTGCGCATCGTGGCACCACCGCCGCCGCCTACATTGGTCAGTGCGGCCTTGTGTACCGGGCCCGTGACGTTGAATGCCAACGCCAATAACGTTCCCGACCTCACGCACCTGTGGAGTACCGGCGCAACAACTCCCACTCTTGTGGTGAGCGAACCCGCGCTTGTTAACGTAACCAGCACCAACCAGGCCGGGTGCTCATCGCAGGCGGAGGCGCTTGTGGCAGATAACCGGCAGCAGGTAGACCTCGGCCCAAACCTGACTATCTGCGAGGATAATGCCACGCCGGCACTCAACGCACAAAACCCGGGAGCAACTTACCAATGGCTGATCAACGGCGTTGCTGCCGGTACGGCGCAATCACGGTTTGTGGATACCACCGCGCCCGGAGTTTTTCAGTATCAGGTCAGCGTCACTGATACGGTAACCAATTGTACTGTTACCGATACGAAAACCTACACCATCAACGTATCGCCGGCCTTTACGCTTACAGGGACAAATCCGGCCACTTGCGGTTCGCCTACCGGTACTATTACCCTTAGCCTGGCAGCATCCGCCACGCCGGTCGGGCCTTACCAGTTTTTCCTGAGCGGGCCGGGTGGTTTCAATCAGCAAGGCATTGATCAGGCTGCGCCATCCGTTGTCGGACCGATAACCGGGAGGGTGGCCGGCACCTATTCGGTAGTGGTTACTGACCAAGTATCGGGTTGTTCGCTTTCGTCTTCCGTGGGGCTGTCAGACGCCTCGTTTACAATCACGGCTACGCCCGTACCTCCGAACTGTGCACCGGTGGCGTACAATGTTGTAACTACGGCCGCCGCTCCGCTGCAAAATGTTCTCATCACCAACAGTAGCACGGGCGCAACAGTTACGCTGACCGGCCAGCCGGCATCTTTTGCAACACCGGGCCTCGCGGCTGGAAACTACGTATTGCAGGTGACTGACAATGCGGGCTGTATCAGATCAACCAACCTCACCGTTACACCAGCGCCGCAGGTACCGATTACGCTTACTCCGAATTTGTGTACGCTCACGCTCACCGCCACCGGTGCAAATACGTACACGTGGAGCAGCGTACCTTCAGCGGCCATAAGCGGATCTACCAATCAGGCCACGATCAATCTGGCGCCCAATGCCGGCAATGCCACTTTCACCGTAACGGCCTCCGCTCCGGGTCAGTGTCCGACAACCCAGGCAATAACGCTCGCGGTCGGTCCGGCGCTGGGTATTCCTTCGCTCGTTCAATCGCCGGCGTGCGCCACTGCTGTCACCGTATCCGTTACTCCGGCCGGTCCATATATCTACCGATGGTACCGCAACGGCTCACGCGATAACAGCCTGGGCGGTAGCAACCAAACGTTCTCAATAGCTCAGAACGGAATAACGCTGGCGGTGGAGATTTTTGATCCCGTGTCGGGCTGTACCACACCCCGCAGTAGTCCTATCACGCTGCAAGTGATCGGAGAATTGCGGGTTGGGCTAACCTCTACGCCTCCCTGCCAGGACGGGCAGCCGTTTACGCTAACGGCCAATCCTACTCTTGCGAATCCTGCCTTTGTGTGGC
>CANGUI010000129.1 GCA_947457025.1 Flammeovirgaceae bacterium
CAAAAAGGACCGGATTCTGGAGGCCAAAGAAAAACTGCTCAAAATGAAGCAGGAATTCGAGGAGGAGGCCTCCAAAAAGAAAAATCTGATCATTGCCAACGAGCAGAAAATCAAACAACGGGAATCGCAATTGGCCCGAGAGCTCGAAACCCTCAAACGGCGCGAACAGGAGTTAGAGGAGGAGCGGCAGAGCCTCTCCCACCAGCACGAGTTGGTGCGTAAACGCAAGGAGGAACTCGATAAATTCAACCAGCAAAAAGTTACGCTGCTGGAGAATATTTCCAAACTAACGGCCGACCAGGCCCGCGACCAGTTGGTTGAGTCGTTGAAGGAAGAGGCCCAGAGTCGCGCCAACTCGCTCATCAAAGATATTGTTGAGCAAGCCAAGCTCACTGCAACAAAAGAGGCTAAAAAAATTGTTGTGCAGACAATCCAGCGTACGGCCACCGAGCATGCCATTGAAAATTGCGTGTCGGTTTTTAACATCGAGAGTGATGACATCAAGGGCAAGATCATCGGGCGCGAAGGCCGGAACATCCGAACGCTGGAAGCCGCCACCGGGGTGGAAATCATTGTAGATGATACCCCTGAGGCCATTATCATTTCCGGTTTTGATCCGGTGCGCCGTGAAATTGCGCGGCTCTCGCTGCATCGCCTCGTTCAGGATGGGCGGATTCACCCGGCACGGATTGAAGAAATTGTTGCTAAAACCAGTAAGAACATCGAGGATGAGATTGTCGAGATTGGTGAGCGTACTATGATCGACTTAGGCATTCACGGCCTCCACCCGGAGTTGGTCAAGATGGTTGGCCGCATGCGGTTCCGCTCATCTTACGGGCAAAATCTGCTGCAACACTCGCGTGAAGTAGCCAACCTCTGCGCGCTGATGGCTGCCGAACTGGGCCTAAACGTCAAGCAGGCAAAGCGCGCCGGCTTGCTTCACGATATTGGCAAAGTGTGGCCCGAGGAATTGGAAAAACCCCACGCCATTGTGGGTATGGAACTCGCCCAGAAGTATAAAGAACATCCGGCCATCTGCAATGCGATCGGTGCGCACCACGATGAAATTGAAATGACCAGCATCATCTCGCCGATCGTACAAGCCTGCGATGCTATCAGCGGTGCACGGCCAGGTGCCAGACGTGAAGTGATGGAGCAATACATCAAGCGACTGAAGGAACTCGAAAACCTGGGCCTGAGTTTTGACGGGGTGGAAAAATGTTACGCCATCCAAGCCGGGCGGGAGTTGCGGGTGATCGTTGATGCCGAAAAAGCAACCGATGAACACGCCAGCCAGCTGAGTTTCGACATTTCCCAAAAGATCGAAAAAGACATGCAATACCCGGGACAAATTAAAGTAACGGTAATCCGCGAAATGCGAAGCGTGGCATACGCGAAGTAACGTTTGATTGGTTGGGCTGGATGCATGACAAAGGGCACCCCTACACCCTTGCCTGAATGGTTCGGGTGGGATAACCACCTGGTTCACCGCGCGTCTGCTCGTGCAGCATTGACCGCGTCAGGTATGCTTGTTTTTTCGACTTCCGTCAGTGTAGCAGGAGCTGCCACGCGCCGGCATGTTTCGCGCCCTACCTCGGCTGCCATGGTTTTTCCGCACCTGACGCAATAGGTCATGACCTCCGCCCGCCTTGCCGTAAAAATCATGTTTTTCCTGAATGGGTTTGTTCATGCCAACCTGTTTTCAAGGCTGCCCCGCGTGCAAGAATTGTTTGTATTAGATAATGGAGCACTGGGCATGGTACTTTTATCCTCTTCCATTGGAGCGTTGGGAGCAATGCCTTTCACGGGATGGGTAATCATCCGCTACGGCAGCCGGCGCATCACGATTTTTTCCGCATTTTTTTATTGCCTACTCGTGCCGCTGGTTCCCTGGGTTGGCACCATGACCGGCTTGTCCTTACTTTTCTTTTTCATGGGAATTTCGGCCGGCATGTTGGATGTTTCCATGAACGCCCAGGCAGTGATGGTAGAACAGCAGATCAGGAAACCGATCATGACTTCATTCCACGCCCTGTTCAGCATTGGCATGATGGCCGGTGCCGGTTCGGGGGCATTGTTTGCAAAAATGCAAACCACTCTTGCCTTCCATTTTTCCATCATCACACTGCTTAGCGTGGTCATTGCCTTCTTTGCCCGCTATTACCTCATTTACGATGCGCCACAGGCTGCCCGTGAGGGACCGGCCTTTCGTTTGCCCAACGCAGCGATGATCAGCGTTGGCATCATTGCATTTTGCTGCATGTTGGGCGAAGGTGCCATGGCCGATTGGAGCACCAACTACCTGGAGAACATTGTTCGTGCCTCGGAGGCAGTAGCGCCGCTCGGCCTTTCCGCTTTTGCACTGGCGATGACCATCGGGCGCCTGTTGGGCGATGGGGCCCGCCTGCGGCTGGGTGATAAACGCCTTATGATTTCCTGCGGTACGATCGCCTGTACCGGGCTGGCACTGGCCATTACCGTGCCTGAGCCTGCCCTTGTCATTGCCGGGTTCTTTCTGGTGGGAATTGGGCTATCAGTCATTGTACCAATTGCTTACAGCATTGCCGGAAATGCGCCAGATTTGCCACCCGGTGTCGGGCTGGCCATGGTGACAACCGTAGGCTATTCCGGGTTTCTCTTCGGGCCGCCCATCATTGGCTTTCTGGCAGACTGGTTTTCGTTGCGATTCGCACTGATGGTGGTTGTATTTTTGTTTCTGTTGATGATTGGATTGAGCGCCCGGTATCATGCAAAAGAAACAACCGAAAAATAAATCAACAACGCCCGGCTGTTGCGAAGGTGCGCTTCGCACGCTGTCGCCAGGAAATATTTTTTTCATTTACCTCCGAATCGATGCCGTTGATCACTGCTGATCCGTATCGCCCTCCTCGCTACCTGTGGAACGGTCATGCCGAAACAATCTTCCCGAGTTTTTTTCGCCGGGTACATCAGGTAGCGTATGCCCGTGAGCGACTGGAACTGCCCGACGGTGATTTCCTGGATATTGACTGGGTGCGAAACGGATATTCGCGGCTGGTGATACTCTCGCATGGCCTGGAGGGCAGCTCCGAGCGCCACTATTGCAAAGGGGCTGCGAAGTATTTTGCTGAACGAGACTGGGATGTGCTCGCCTGGAACTGTCGCGGCTGCAGCGGGGAGATCAATCGCCTCCCGCGTTTCTATCATCACGGTGCCACCGATGATCTCACAGCGGTCATCGATCATGCAATCGGCAAAGGCTACGGAATAATTGCGTTGATCGGCTTTAGCCTGGGCGGAAGTCTCACCATCAAATATCTGGGCGAAAACAAAGGCCGCCTGCCGCATGCGGTACGGGCAGGGGCCGTTTTCTCGGTTCCTTGCGATCTCGGATCAAGTGCGCGGGCGCTGGATCAACCCGCGGGTGCTTTCTACCGCAAGCGGTTCTTATCGAAATTAAAAAAGAAAATCGAATTGAAAGCCCGGACGCTACCCGGCAAAATAACAGCCGCCCACTTTCGGCACATCCACACTTTTGCCGACTTCGATACCTGGTATACAGCCCCGCTGCACGGCTTTACCGATGCTGACGACTTCTACCGGCGGGCATCTTGCGGTAATTTTCTGACCGATGTTTCTGTGCCTTTACTTCTGCTGACGGCCGAAAACGACCCTTTCCTGCCGGAGGCTTGTTACCCCCGTTCGCTCGCTGCAACACACCCGCATGTTTACCTGCAGACGCCCCAACGCGGCGGCCATGTCGGTTTTTCGTTGGCTGGCCGAGAAATGAATTGGATGGAAGTTCGTGCCTTTGAATTTCTAGCTGAACACATCGCATGAAAAGATTTCTGCCCATGGTCGTTTTTGCGGGGCTGGGCTTAACTGCCTGTACCAGTGCGGAAAAAAGAGAATCCCCGTGGGTTGCTCCGGATACGGCAAGCCTATCGTTTTCTGATACGCTCGTCAGATATGGCAGAAACCTGATTGCCCACACGGCCCGGTATTTGGGCCCCGACGGACAAGTCATGCAAATCACCAATGGAATGAATTGCCAGAACTGCCACCTCCAGGCCGGCACGCAGCCTTTTGGTAATAATTTTAGTGCTGTATCCGCCACCTACCCGCGTTTCCGCGAACGCTCAGGATCGTGGGAAAGTATCGAAAAAAGAGTGAATGACTGCCTGCAACGCAGCTTGGGCGGTTCTCCAATCGATTCGTTATCAACGGAAATGCGTGCGCTGGTGGCCTATTTCTGCTGGCTTGGAAAAAATGTTCCCACAAAGACACGCCCGGTAGGTTCGGGACTACATCCGCTGGCGTATCTGAAACGAGCAGCTGACACCGTGAAGGGGCAGAAGCAGTATGTAGTGAAATGCAGTTCGTGTCACCAAATGAACGGGCAGGGAGTCCGCCATCCCGCGAAAGCGGAATTTATCTACCCACCTCTGTGGGGAGACTCCAGCTTCACCACCGCCGCAGGCTTGTATCGCATCTCAAATTTCGCCCGCTACATCTACGCAAACATGCCACAGGGCACCACCTACCAGAAGCCGCAACTCTCTGCCGAGGAAGCGTGGGACATTGCTGCGTACGTGCTGAGTAAGCCCAGAAGAAACCGGAATTTCCCCGGAGACTGGCCGGCAATCTCCACCAAGCCGATTGATCACCCTTTCGGGCCATATGCGGATCCTTTTTCTGAAAACCAACATAAGTTCGGCCCGTTTCCGCCAATCGAAGCGTTCTATCGCGAGCTGCCTGCCAAGTAGTGTGATGCACTTCGCGCGCATCATCCTGAACCAACACGTAAGGCTGGCAGCCCTCGGAATCAGGTAACTACCGGTTTTATTGCGGTGGAAAAAAATACCGCGAACAAAATATGTGGCCAACAGCGAAAATGTTGGTGAACCATCCGGGACATATGCATACCCCAAAACAATACAAGCAGATCACCTCAAACGATCAACAGTTCCGCGCGAAACCGCCTCCCGTGTAAATCGTGCGGATAACCGAAATGAACTCGAATTTTTTCTTACCGAAGCAGAAGCGCGGAGCGTTTAAAGGCTTCCTCGTGGGTTTGCCCATTGATGATGTTCAGTCTCAAAGTCTCGACCAACTCTTTCACTTTCGGACGGGGGTAACCAAACTTGATTGCAAAAAGATTACACAACTTACGTTCCTCTTCATGGACATTTTGATCGACCGACATCATCTGAACCAAATCGTACAATTGATTGAACCGCTCTCTGTCATCGGTCGGTATTTCAAAACTAATGCCCGCGGGATTGCTCCGAATGCTCTCCAACTGGGAAGTAGACACACCGTTACGCTTGGCTATTTGCCGAAGTAGGTCGTACTCAACGTCATCAAAATTGCCATCAACCGCAGCCAACTCGATGAGGTTTTTCATGTGACTACGCGCTGTTCCTTTACCTTGCCGGAAAAGATTGAGAATGCCAGAAAACTCCATACAATATGTGTGTTGATTTAAAACGAAGGTACGTATTTTTTTATGCCTCCAAAATGTTTTAAAAAAGGTTTTAGTCCAATAAAAGACAGAAAATAGTAGGGAAAAGTAAGATTTTGAAGTTCCAAAAGCCTCTCATCCGAACTTATCCGGCTGTATGCTCGTTTTCGCCTCTGTTAAAGCCAGGCTTTTTCAGACTGCTGCCGAAAACAATCGCACCCACTTGCACTTGGGCGACCGCTATACCTGGTAATGCCTGAGTAGAACACGTTCAACAAATCCAAACTAAAACGGCATATTCCATCGGATGACTTTCTTCTTTAGAACAATCCCTCCTTCTGCACGCATCGCTATTCACCATCTATCTCCTGACTGCTTTTTTTCAGGCTGTTAATTGAATTGATTCGATGAGTAACC
>CANGUI010000130.1 GCA_947457025.1 Flammeovirgaceae bacterium
AATCAACAGGCGTCGTCCCTCGAAATAGTTTTTGATTTCCGGCGCCAGTTTTTGATTCACTCCCCGTCTCGGATATTATTGCCCCTGCCCCAGCGAGAAAGCAGGTACGCCATCAAATGTGTACAGGTTTTCCGTTTTGATGACGTCGAATCCGGCGTCAGACACCTGCTTCATGATGGCCATGGCATCCGCATAGGTGGATGGCTTCATGGCTTCATTCTTGTAGCGACACCGCCAGTGATCCGTACAGAAAGTTTCAGGCATGCCGTTGGGATACACTTTTACCCCGCGGTTGGTGATCATGCTGAATTCCATATTACCGGCTTTGAAGCTCTTGACCGCCTCACCAATTTTATTGGCATCCCGGGAAGGCCAGTGAACAAACACATCGACGCCTACCAGTTCTTTTTTGGCGGGTTTATGCTCGGTAAGTTTCACCTGGATGGTTTTGCCGACGGCATTTGCGTAGCTCACTTCTTTTAGCTGCGCAGGTTTCTGACCGAGGCGCGCGATGACGGCATCGGCAAACTCGCGTGTGCCGGCTTTCTGGCGGCTCTTGCCCTCTTCGTAAATATCGTACGTGTGGACGCCATCTTCGAGTGTACGTAGCCACGCGTTGTGTACTTTTTCGGCCACATCTCCCTGGCCGATGTGGACGAGCATCTGAACGGCCCCCAGCAACAACCCTGACGGGTTGGCGAGGTTTTGGCCGGCACGCCGTGGCGCGGATCCGTGGATGGCTTCGAACATGGCAAAACCATCACCAATATTGGCCGAGCCGGCTAACCCTACCGAACCCGCAATCTGTGCGGCAACGTCCGACAGAATATCGCCATAGAGGTTCGGCATCACAATCACGTCAAAGACCTCGGGCGTGTCGGCCAGTTTTGCCGCGCCGATGTCCACGATCCAATGCTCTTTTTCCAACTCGGGATATTCAGCACCGATCTGATCGAAGATCTTATGAAAAAGACCATCGGTGAGTTTCATGATGTTATCCTTGGTGAAGCAGGTTACTTTTTTGCGACCATACTGGCGCGCGTATTCGAACGCATACCGGATAATCTTCTCCGTTCCGGGGCGGGAAATCAGCTTCAGACACTGAACGACTTCATCCGTTTGCTGGTGTTCGATGCCGGCGTATAAATCCTCCTCATTCTCGCGTACGATTACCACATCCATGGTTGGGTGTTTGGTCTTCACAAACGGATAGTACGAATTGCAGGGACGCACATTCGCAAAGAGACCCAGCATCTTGCGGGTGGTGACATTGAGGCTCTTGAAGCCGCCGCCCTGAGGGGTGGTAATCGGTGCCTTTAAAAATACGCGAGTGCGGCGCAGGCTATCCCACGCCTCGGGCTTGATGCCGGCAGTATTGCCCTGCAGGTACACTTTTTCGCCAATTTCGATGGTTTCAATTTCGATGGCAGCGCCGGCAGCTTGGATGATGCGGAGAGTAGCCTCCATGATCTCCGGGCCGATGCCATCGCCATACGCAACGGTAATAGGTCGTTTAGTCATTTTTTAGCCTGTTTTAAGGCGTAAAAGTAACACTACTGACTAAAGAATGGCTACTTTTGATTAGCAAAAATTGTGTAGCATCACCTAGAATCTCCCAAGCTATGAACTGGCATCTCCAGATTCAAATGAACGAAAAGCTCTTTTTACGCGATCCAACCAAATCGGATTTGGGGCATCGGATAGTGCGCAAAGGTGCTGTTATGATGGAGCAGTTGGGTTATGAGGAGTTCACTTTTAAGAAATTGGCCACCGAAATCGCCACCAACGAGTCGAGCGTTTATCGCTATTTCGAGAACAAGCACCGCCTGTTGCTCTACCTGGTTGGCTGGTATTGGCGCTGGTTGGAGTATCTGGTGGTTGTTCATACCAATAACCTGAAAACCCCTGAGGAAAAAGTGGACGTGATCATCCGGATTTTGTTGCTACAGGTAAACGAGGAACTCACGCTCGAGGGCCTCGAGGTGGAAAAACGCGTGTTGCACCAGTTGGTGATTAAGGAAAGTTCGAAAGTGTACCTGACCAATCACGTAGAGGAAGACAACAAGAACCTGTTTTTTAAGCCGTATAAAGACCTCACCGGCCGGATTGCCGCCATCTTCCATGATATCAATCCTACCTATAAATACACACGGTCACTCACCAGCACGATGATCGAAATGGCCCACTACCAGTATTTTTTCATGAAGAATCTTCCTTCGCTAACCGATTTCGGTCTTTTGAAAGACGAGCGAGATGTGTACCACTACCTGAAGGGTCTGGTATTGGCCGCGTTGCGGGCGGCGGTGTGATGCAGTTGGCGCCATGATCTGTTCGCACAAAACGGCAACCGAATTGAAATATCAGTCGCATTAGCTGTATGGTATATCGAGATACAGGACCCTCATTGTCGCAAACCAGCGACGTGGTTGTTTGCCGGCGGATGTTGCCTCTCCAGATGATCATCCGATAGGGATTGTTGCCCACGCGGAAGTCTTTTTCCCACTTTTCGACAGTAGCGCACTACGTATGCATACCCACTGGCACAGAGTTAAGCGGCTCATGTTCTGCGCGGCGGATATGTTACGCCGCCTGTCGTGCCGTTAATGTGGCGAGAGACATTCCACCAGCCGTTACAATTACTTTCTGAGGCATGCTACTGTTGCTGATGCACGTTAGTACGGCTAACACCTTTTTTGCGGAGTGGCTTATGTGATGCCGGCTGGAGATACAAATCAGAAATTAATGACATCTTCGCCTCTCGATACGTACACAATGCAAATCCAACTCACGCAATACTCGCACGGGGCCGGCTGTGGCTGCAAGATTGCTCCTGCTATCCTTGATCAAATGCTGATCGCCCCCACCCGTATTGCACCCCCACCCGAGTTGCTGGTGGGGTACGAAACAAAAGATGATGCAGCTGTTTACGATCTGAAAAACGGATCTGTACTCATCAGCACTACCGATTTTTTCATGCCCATGGTGGATGATGCTTTTACCTTCGGAGCCATTGCTGCCGCCAATGCCATTAGCGATGTCTATGCGATGGGAGGGTCTCCTCTGCTGGCACTGGCCATCCTGGGGTGGCCAGTGGAAAAGCTACCACCAGACCTGGCGCGTACGGTACTCGAGGGAGCCCGCTCCATTTGTGCGGAGGCCAACATTCCTCTGGCTGGCGGCCACAGTATCGATAGTCTCGAACCCCTGTTTGGGCTGGCCGTTAACGGCATCGCCGCCCGCGCCCATCTCAAGAAAAATTCCACGGCCCGCCCCGGTGACGTGCTCTATCTCTCAAAGCCACTGGGTGTGGGGCTGGTAACCACCGCGCAGAAGCGTGGCCTTGCCAGACCGGGCGACGTGGAAGAAGCTGTTGCGTGGATGACGCGCCTGAATACCCTGGGTGTGCAGCTGGGAGCCTGCCCCGAGGTGACCGCCCTCACCGATGTTACAGGCTTTGGCTTGCTAGGGCACCTCCTGGAAGTATGCACCGGCAGCGGCGTGTCCGCACGACTTCATTATCCGAGCATTCCAATGCTAAACTGTACCCGCCACTATGCTGCGGCTTTCATCTACCCCGATAACACCATGCGAAACTGGAACAGTTACCAGCACCAGGTCTCAGGCATCGGGCCTGAATCGCTGCTGACCTTGTGTGACCCACAAACAAGCGGCGGGCTTTTGATCTGTGTGGATGAGCTTGCACAACTGAGATTTGAATCCAAACTTGCCGACTGGGGCTTCGCGCTCAAGCCAATTGGACAGATAACCCCACAGCAACCTACCGTGATCGAGATCATAGCGTAGTGCACCGGGGGCAGGCAAAGTAATTGTAGCGTACGACTGCTTCGGGGGTTCGCTCTGGTTGACTGATCGCCTCAATGCGCGGAATGTTGCGGCCTGATCAGGAAAGGTGAATCGTTGATCGCTGCGTCAGCCTTTGTTCGAATTGGAAAGCGCTGCAGTTCGTCGTATTTTTACAACCCCATGATTTAGTTGTGATGAACTTTTGGCAGGAAAAAACAGCATTCATTACCGGAGCAGGCTCAGGTATTGGACGCGCAATCGCTACAACATTAGCAAACCGCGGCACACGGGTATGTGTGGCCGATATTAACCTGACTTCCGCCGAAAACGTGGCCCGGGCCTGCGGAAACTCTGCCCGTGCGGTGAGCCTCGATGTATGTGATGCAGATGCTGTGCGCCGCGAGATGGAAAAATTTGCAGCCGAAAATGGGCGGTTGGACTTTGTTTTCAACAATGCCGGCATCGGTATCGCGGGAGAAAGTGATGAGATTCCGCTTGCGGCCTGGAAACGCATCATCGACATCAATGTGTACGGCGTGTTGCACGGCGTGCTGGCCGCATACCCGATTCTGGTGAAGCAGGGATTTGGCCATATCATCAACACCGCCTCGTTGGCCGGTCTCGGTGCGGCTCCATTATTTGCTCCGTATTCCCTGACCAAACATGCGGTGGTTGGTTTAAGCACCAGCCTTCGGATAGAAGCCGCCGCGCGCGGTGTGCGCGTGAGCGTAGTGTGCCCCGCCGCCATTGAAACGCCTATCCTGGATTCCGAAAATCCCCGCGACATTCCGATACCGTGGTCTCCCAACATGCGGCGGTTTCTTACCGCGCTGGCGGGACCACCCTATCCGGTAGACCAATGTGCGCACGAAGTGTTGGCCGCCATTGAAAAGAATAAGAGCGTCATTGTTCTGCCGGGCCGCGCCCGGTTTGCCTGGGTGTTGGGGCGCCTCTTCCCGGGATTGATCGAGAAACTCAGTGGGATCGCTGTAGCCAGAGAACGCAGCACCCGCACCTGACGCGCTCAGCATGCTGACTTTGCCTGAAAAACATGTAGGTTGCAAGCGCATGCGCTTTGATATTATCACCACCTTACCCCGCCTGCTGGACAGCCCCTTTGGCGACTCCATACTAAAGCGCGCTATTCAAAAACAACGGGTGGAAGTCCATGTGCACGACTTGCGGCAGTATGCCACCGACAAACACCGGACAACGGACGATTATGCCTTTGGTGGAGGCGCAGGCATGGTGATGCTGATCGAACCTATCGACAGGTGCATTCAGAAATTAAAAAGTGAGCGGCCCTACGATGACGTGATTTACATGAGTCCGGATGGAGAGTTGTTCAACCAGCGCATGGCTAACGAGCTCAGTCTCCGGCAAAACCTGATCTTGTTGTGTGGCCACTATAAAGGTGTGGACGAACGCGTACGCGAACATCTGATCACCAAGGAAATCAGCATTGGCGATTATGTGCTGTCGGGTGGCGAACTCGCGGCGGCTGTCGTGGCCGATGCGGTGATTCGGTTGCTGCCAGGTGTGCTGTCGGATGAAACCTCGGCCCTCACCGATTCCTTTCAGGATAACCTTCTGGCACCACCCGTCTATACACGGCCGGCCAACTATTGCGGCTGGCCCGTTCCGGATATCTTGCTGTCGGGCCACCAGGCGAAAATTGAAGCATGGCGCCACGAAAAAGCCGTTGAACGAACCCGGCAGCGTCGGCCCGGACTACTAGACGGTGTCAAAACCGACTGAAAACCAGATTTTTACTGAAATTTCAGAAACCCGCTTCTGATATATGCAATGTTTCGCCTACATTTGCAGTCCGATTTTTAAACCGAACAGTCATGGCTGATTTAATGAAGATTGCAGAAGCGGAACTGGCCGCCAAGCGGGGTACGATCCCTGCATTTAAAGCGGGCGACACCATCAATGTGCACGTCAAAATCAGCGAGGGCAACAAAGAACGCATTCAGCAATTCCAGGGCGTGGTACTCTACCGCCGTGGAACGAGCACGAACGGAGAGTCGTTCTGCGTA
>CANGUI010000131.1 GCA_947457025.1 Flammeovirgaceae bacterium
CGCATTCCATACAAAAAATCATACCGCTGAGCAATGAGGAGTTGCGCGGCATGCTCGACATGAAGTACGTGGAAGAGTTCCGGAAAATGGCGTTGCGCCCCGAAGCACCCGTTTGCAAGGTAGGCGCACAAAACCCGGACGTTTACTTTCAGGGCCGTGAGACGGTGAACCCGTTCTATGATGCGTGCCCGGATATCGTAAAGAAATACCTGAAACTGTTTGGTGAAAAAACCGGCCGCCACTACAAACTCTTTGAATACATGGGCGCCCCGGATGCCGAGCGGGTTATCATCGCGATGGGATCATCTACTCAAACGATTGAAGAAACACTCAACTACCTGCAGAAGAAAGGCGAAAAAGTGGGCGCGCTGCGGGTCCGCCTCTATCGGCCGTTCCAGTTGCAAGATTTTCTGGCTGAGCTGCCCAAAACGGTGAAGCGCATTGCGGTACTCGACCGCACCAAAGAACCAGGTGCGCTGGGCGATCCACTCTATTTAGATGTGGTAGCCGCTTTGGCAGCGGAGCGGCCGGGAATCCGCATCATTGGCGGCCGCTACGGTTTGTCATCCAAAGAATTCACGCCCTCCATGGTCAAGGCCGTCTACGACCACCTCGACAACAACGGCTGGCATGGATTTACAGTCGGCATCAACGATGATGTGACCAAAAAATCGATCCCCGTAAGGGAAGAAATCGACACCGAACAAACCGGTATTGTACGCTGCAAGTTCTGGGGCTACGGCTCAGACGGCACGGTGAGCGCCAACAAGAACGCCATCAAGATTATTGGCGACAGCACCGACCTGTTTGTACAGGGTTACTTCCAGTATGATTCGAATAAGTCGGGCGGTTGGACCATCTCGCACCTGCGGTTTGGCAAGCAACCGATTCAATCTGAGTATTTATTGAACAAAGTTGACTTCGTAGCGCTGCACCGGCCGCAGTACATCGGGCAATACGATATTCTCGAGGGCATCACTGAAGGCGGCACATTCCTGATTAACTCGAGCCAAAAGCCGGAGAACATCTTCCGCCTCTTCACCAAGGACATGCAGGAGACGATCAAAAAGAAAAAAGTTAAGGTGTACGCCATCGATGCGTCAAAAATTGCCAAGAGTGTGGGCCTCGGTGGCCGCATCAGTTCGGTGATGCAAACCGCATTCTTCAAAGTATCGGGTGTATTGCCGCAAACGGAAGCAATTGCGCTCATCAAAGAACACGTACGAGAGCAGTTTGCGCGCAAGGGTCAGGAGATTGTGGAGATGAACCTGAAAGCGATTGACGCAGCCAGCGAAGCCGTGATTGACGTGCCGATTCCAGACGTGGCCGAAAAGTTTGCCGAAATCGAACAAGTGGTGCCGGCCAACTCGGGTGTGTTTGCCGACACGATTGTTGATCCGATCCTGCGCTTGAAAGGCGATACCATTCCGGTGTCCGCTATGCCAATCAACGGAGCCATACCCACCGGCACGAAGCGCCTCGAATACAAAGGTGTGCCGGGCAATCCTGCCATCTGGATCGATAAACTTCCGTTTGTTTCCGAACCCAATATTGCGGAGCCGTATCTCGAGTATCCCCCGAGCTGCTCGGGTTGTGGTGAGGTGCCCTACATTCACCTGGTAACGCAGTTGTATGGCGACCGCATGATCATTGCCAACGCCACCGGCTGCACCTCCATTTATGGAGGAACGTTCCCGCTTACCCCTTACACAAAAGATAAAAATGGCAAAGGACCAGCCTGGGCCAATTCACTGTTTGAAGACAATGCGGAATACGGTTTAGGCATGCGCCTGGCGGTAGATGCCAACCGCAGGCAATTGAAAACCAACGCACAAATACTGCATGCCAACCTACCTTCCGGGGATTTGAAAAATGCGTTGCAGAAAGCCCTTCAGCTCTTTGATGAAACGACCAACGAAGCAAAGGCCAATGCTGAAACCGTCAAACAATTGCTGGCAACGGCTAGTGGTCAGGTGAACCAGGAGACGGCGTCTGTGCTCGCCAAGTTGCTGGAGCTGCAAGATTACTTCATCGACAAGAGTATCTGGATCATCGGTGGTGATGGCTGGGCCTACGACATCGGCTTTGGCGGACTGGATCATGTGATGGCCGGCAACCGCAACGTTAACCTGCTGGTGCTCGATACCGAAGTGTATTCCAACACGGGCGGGCAGGCTTCAAAAGCAACTCCGCGGGGTGCAGTAGCGAAGTTTGCCAGCGATGGCAAAAAACTCAGTAAGAAAAACCTGGGCGTCATGATGGCCAGCTACGGCAATGCGTATGTGGCTTCGGTAAACATGGGTGTGGATCGTGAGAAAACGGCTCTCGCCTTTGTGGAAGCCGAGAAGCATAAAGGCCCATCCATCATCATTGCCTATTCGCCTTGCATCGCGCACGGGTATGATATGCGCCTCACCAAAAAACAATCGGAAAAAGCGACTAAGAGTGGCTATTGGCCGATGTACCGGTTCAACCCGGATTTGCGCGCGACGGGACAAAATCCACTAACGTGGGATGCCCCCGATGCGGATCTGCCGTTTGATACGTTTATCGAGGAAGAAATGCGTTACAAAATGCTGAACCGCGCGCAGCCGGAAGAGGCGCGCAAGCTACAGGAACAGGCCGTGAAGGATAATGCCCAACGGTCGAAAGATATCCATCATTTATCGGAAGCCTAAATCCAAAAGCCATGATTGATCTGAAAACCAACTACTGCGGTCTCCACCTGAAAAATCCGATTGTGATCGGAGCAAGTAATATCGTGACCGACCCCGGCAATTTGAGGAAACTTGAGCAGGCGGGTGCAGGGGCGGTTGTGTATAAATCGTTGTTTGAAGAGCAAATTCAAATGGAATCGGTGGAATGGGAGCAACGCCACCAGGACTTCAGCAACTGGGATTCCGAACACGAAACATTTTTTCCGCAGGTAAAACATGCGGGCCCGGCCGAACATTTGCTACGCCTCCGCGATGCACGCCAGGCACTGACGATCCCGCTCATCGGCAGTTTAAATTGTGTTACCCCGGAGCTCTGGGCGGAGTATGCCGGACGCCTGGCGGAAACCGGTATTGATGCGCTGGAGTTGAATTTCTATTACCACAATATGGATTTCAAAAAGCCCGCAATAGAAATTGAAGAGGAGCAGATTTCCATCCTGAAGAAGGTAAAACAGGCCGTTCGGATTCCCGTGGCAGTAAAGCTGAGTCCTTTCTACAGTAATATCCTGTCGGTGGTATCACGTTTTGATGCAAGCGATGCCAACGGTTTTGTGCTGTTCAACCGGCTTTTTCAACCCGATATCGACATTGATCAGGAAGCGCATCACTTTCCCTACAATTTCAGTAGTGAAGCTGATAACCGGTTGGCGCTTCGATATGCGGGCCTGCTGTACAGTCGCGTATATGGATCAATCATTGCTAACACCGGCATTTTGCACGGCCGCGATGTCATTAAAATGTTGTTGGCAGGGGCGGATGCCGTACAGGTAGTCAGCGCGATTTATAAGCGCGGCATACCGGCCATCGAAGCGATGCTTCAGGAAATTGAAGCGTGGATGAAAAAGAAGGGCTACAGTTCGGTAAACGAGTTCAGAGGCAAACTCGCCAAAGAAAATCTGGGCGATCCCTTCACCTACAAGCGCGCCCAGTATGTGGATATCCTGATGAAATCGGAAATCTTCATGCAGTATCACCCCAAACGGGGGGAGCTTGATCTCGGCCATGATGACATCTGAAAACTCAACAACCAACTAATTCAACCTACCTATGGCAACCATCGGAATTTTTTACGGATCAACAGAAGGCAACACCGAACGTGTGGTAACCGCTATCCAGCAAAAACTCGGGGGCGAGGCAACAGCTGCACTTCACAATGTAAACTCGGCTACAGCCGATGATATCGCACCCTATGCGAATGTGATTTTAGCCTGCCCTACATGGGAGATCGGCCAACTGCAAGAAGACTGGGAAAGTTTTGTGGATGAATTGGGTGATGTAGACTGGAATGGAAAAAAAGTAACCTATGTGGGTCTGGGCGATGCCGATGGGTACCCGGACACGTTCCTGGATGCGCTCGGTATCATTCACGACCGCATCAAAGACAAAGGCGCTTTGTTTGTGGGGGCATGGCCTACGGATGGCTATAACTTCGAAGCCTCCAAGGGCGTGGTCAACGGCAGGTTCCTCGGCCTGGCCATAGACGAAGACAATCAGAAGAACCAAACCGCAGCCCGCATCGACAAGTGGGTGGCGCAGGTGAAAGGAGAGTGGTAACCTATGGCGGCCATCCGTTTTAAAAAGCCCAGCTTTAAGATCAGCGATTCGTTGCGCGCCTACCTGGTGCGTACCGGACGCGAAACGGATGTGCCCATTACCTACAACGATCTGGTGCGCCACACCAGTTCCATCGCCCTCAACGACAAAAACGGGAAGGACACCCTTTGGGAGACGTTGATCTACGATCCCGGTGATCTGCAATACATACACGAACGCCTGCGCACAATTTACGCCCAGTTGAAAGTGGGAGGGGAGGTCGCCCTGATCGAACACTTATACATTGAGCGTGTGGATTACTGCCTGTATGCCAACACACACCCCCTGCGTGTACGGATCGTCAACCGGCTCAATGATCTTTTTGATTATTTCTATGTGAAGAAAGCGGATGCATCCCGAATCTATGGCATGGAGCTGGAACACCTGCTATCCCCCAATAAGATCAATTACCTGGTGAAGGGCAACACGCACATTGAAGAACATATTGCCGGCATCCCGGGTGATAGTTTTGTCAGGAGTTATTTACCTGCCAACGAATACAACCCGCTGCGCATCGCTAAAGAGTTTGTTAAATTCAATGAACGGAGTCTGGTACAGTTGCTGGGCGACATGCGGGGCGACAATTTCGTGGTAGAGATCATTCCCGATTTCGATGATTTGTATTTCCGGTTGCGCGCCATTGATTTTGATCAGCAGTGTTACGAAGGCAGCGTGAAGATCTACCTGCCGCAGTATTTCAAGGAAAACAATCCCATCATCAACTTGGGCTTTAAGAGTATGTCGCCCGTGTTAGAGCACCAATACCAACGCGAAGAGCGTGCCCGCATGCTTACCCGCGTGAAGGCAGCTCAAGGTCAGATGGACGAGTTGCTCACCGCCATGGAGCAGGATGAGCTCTCAACCCCCGAGCATACCGCGCAGCTGCGCAAAGAGTTGGCTGCGCTTTATGGTGATGATGCTTTTTTGAAGTGCAACAGTATGGGTGCCCTGGTACGCACCAGCCTGGAGATGCTGGAGAAACATCCCGTGCGGCAGCGGCACTCCATTAATGTGTTAACAGAAGAATATGAATCCGCACGTTAACCGGCATTTGGGTACTGTGCAATCGCACGAGAACGGCAAGTGGCAGATTCGCCTGGCCGACCCCGAGGGTTGTGCCGTGTGCCACCGCGGCTTGTGTTGGGATTCCAACGATGAACGCATCGTAGAGGTACACGCAGGCGAAGAGCGGTTGACTGCGGGCCAAAACGTGTGGGTAGAAGTGAGCGACCGTAGTGGTTGGCGTGCCATCGCCTTGTTTTATGGCTTGCCCTCACTGTTGCTGATCACGCTGTTGTTGGTCGCATTGGCGACTGGCGTGAATGAAGGCGTAGCGGGAGCGGGGGCACTGCTGGCCCTCGTGCCATATTATCTGGTGCTCTCCCTAACGCAGAAAAACTGGAAAAATAAAATCCACCTTTCGGTGCGAGTGATATGAATGATGTCGTCCTCTACACGGTTTTGAGTTTGACGGGCATTGGGTTGCTGGCGGCCGTGGTACTGTACTA
>CANGUI010000132.1 GCA_947457025.1 Flammeovirgaceae bacterium
AACCTTGGTCAGACCTACACGACCGAGTTTAAATCACTATATCCGGAGCTGGCCAGAAGAAATAATGCCATCCTGATTCCCTTCCTGCTTGAGGGCGTTGCCGGCGATGAAAAACTCAACCAGCCGGATGGCATTCACCCGAATGCCGAAGGGCACAAAATTGTCGGGCAAACCGTTACGCGCTACCTCGAGCCTCTCGTGCGCCAGCGCTGAAAGACACCTTCACGCCCACTCGTTAGAAAAACGTAGCCATGCGCTCAACCCATTTTTCGTACATCAGCCCAGACGGATGCAGTTTATCTGCTGCTACGTAGTCGGGCTTAGCCAATCCTTCCCGGGAGATATCGGTGATGTGCACGTAACGAACACCGGCCCGCTCGGTGATAGCCCGGTTGACAGCATTGAAGGCATCAATTGCCTTGGATATCTCGGCCTGCTTTTGCTCGCCAAACGGTGTGAATCCGTAATCCGGGATGGACACCACGAGCACATTCTCTTTCTTACCTCGCGCCAGCTTTACAGCCCACTGCAACAGATCGTTAAATTCACCTTCGTACTCCTGCACGGAACGCCCCTGGTACTGGTTGTTTACGCCGATCAGTAACGTCACGAGATCGTATTCTTCTTTCAGCTGAGCTGCCTGCATGGCGTCGCGAAGGTTATCCGTACGCCAGCCGGTAGTGGCGATGATGCGTGGCTGTTCGTACCGCTTGCCCTTTGCCGCCAGGGCCCGCACTAACTGGTTGGGCCAACGATCCGCTTCAGGTACCGACTCACCAATAGTATATGAGTCACCAAGCGCAAGGTATTTTTTGGGTGGTTCTATCATCATCGCAAAAAAAATAACGAGTGTAAAATTGATCCAGGTTAACATCGTGAGGCAGTTGAAAAGGTTAAATTTACAAAAATCAAATCACGCGTATGTCACCGGATATTGTTTTTCAAGTTGCCAATACCATTGCTCCGCTTGGATGGCTGTTACTGATTGTGGCGCCCCGCTGGAAGGGTACACAACTGATCATTGTTTCCGGTTTGGTGCCCGCGTTACTGGGTGGCCTGTACCTGACCATTATGGCTCTTTTCTTTGGAGCTGCCGAAGGCGATTTCTCTTCGCTGCGCGGGGTAATGAGCCTGTTCAGCAGCCCGTGGGCTGTGGTAGCCGGCTGGGTTCATTACCTTGCCTTTGATTTGTGGATCGGGTGCTGGGAACTGCGCAACAGCCAGCAAAATGGCCTACCCCATGGCTGGGTAGTTCCCTGTTTGCTGCTCACCTTCTTCTTTGGCCCGGTAGGTTTATTGCTGTACTTTCTGATCCGGGGGTTTTACACTAAGCAGTGGGTGCATGCGAATTTCTGAGTGGGCTACTGTTCTGCGGCAACGCAACCGCCTGTTGTACCACAGCGCGGTAGCTTCGCTGATGCTGGCTGTTGCCTGTGGAATTGGTATAGCGGTGGATAACCGCGAAGTAATGGGAGTACATGTTTGGCTCAAGCCGCTGAAATTCACCCTCTCTGTTGGCCTCTATTGCCTCACCCTGGCGTGGATGCTCGCCTATCTTCCTTTACGGGAAAAAAAGATCATCAGCTGGGGAACTGTTGTATGTATGATCATAGAATTAGGGCTCATCCTTCTCCAGGCTGCCCGCGGAGTACCTTCGCACTTTAACATTTCCACTCCAGCCAATGCGGCGATTTTTAGCACCATGGGTTTCTTCATCGGCCTGAACTCTCTGTTGGTACTGTATACGATATGGGGGTTTTTCCGGTATACCATTCCACTTGCTGACCACATGGTGTGGGCATGGCGCCTCGGATTGGCGATGTTGTTTCTGGCCGGCATTTCCGGGGGGATCATGTCGGCTGGTTTGCACCATGCGGTAGGTGTTGCCGATGGTGGACCAGGACTGCCGCTGCTAAACTGGAGCACGACGGGTGGCGATTGGCGTGTGCCCCATTTTTTTGCCCTCCACGCTTTTCAGATTGTGCCTTTATCTGTCTGGCTATTAACCGATGTCACCGGTTACGTAGCGAGCACACGTACCACGGCTTTTTTGGTGGGATTGGGCTATTTTGCCCTTTGTTTGTGGTTACACCTGATGGCGCTATACGGCGTACCCTTCTTGAAATTTTAGCGGAGAGAGAGGGATTCGAACCCTCGATACAGTTGCCCGTATAACGGTTTTCGAGACCGTCCCATTCGGCCGCTCTGGCATCTCTCCCGGAAAGCGACACAAAAGTAATGCGCAGCGGTAAGCCGGCCAAGCCACTTGCGCGACTGCCCCACTCCATCTTGAGAAAAATCATGAGCCCGTTCTTGCTTCCAACCGCACACTTTTCCTACTTTGGCCATCAGAATAACCCGCCACCCCACCCCTTTACCATATGGAACTTTTCATGAAACCAGATACCTGGTTAGCACTTCTGACACTTTGTTTTCTGGAAGTTATCCTCGGCATCGACAACATTATTTTTATTTCCATCGTTTCGAATAAGCTGCCCGAAGAGCAGCGGCAGCGGGCCCGTAACACAGGACTTGCGCTTGCCATGGGGGTACGCATTGTCCTGCTGCTCGCCATAACCTGGATCATCGGCTTTGTGGAACCCTTGTTCACCATCCCGGCCAACATTTTCATCGACCACGACTGGTCGGTAAGTGGAAAAGACCTCATCCTGCTTTTTGGCGGCTTGTTTCTCATCGGTAAAAGTACCAATGAAATCAACCATGAAATGGAAGGCGATGATGACGATGAAACAACGAAAAGCACCGCGCGTTCTTTTACGTCCACCATCATCCAGATTATTTTTCTGGATATCGTTTTTTCGTTTGACTCCATTCTTACTGCGGTAGGCATCATCCCTCCCGACCAGGTTATCCTGATGATCATTGCCGTGATTGTCTCGATTATCATCATGATGTTTTTCTCCGGATCCATCAGCGAATTCATCCGCAGACATCCGTCAATGGAAGTATTAGCACTCGGATTTTTGATCCTGATCGGATTCACACTCGTACTGGAGGCCTTTCACAAAGACATTCCAAAAGGCTACCTCTACTTCGCGGTGGCCTTCTCCCTGCTCATTGAGTTCACCAACATCCGGGTGCGAAAAAAACGTCTGAACAAGAGCAAAGTGGTGAAACTGAACAAACCCTTCACCGAACAAGAAATCAAAGAGGTAACAAAGGAGGAATGAGTATCGAGGAACTACGATATCCCGTCGGACGTTTTCAGCCACTCGCGGTTTACAGTTCGGATGCGACAGCCGCCAACGTTAACATACTCGCCGCTTTCCCGAAGCGTTTGGCAACCGTGGCCGCCGGACTTACGCCCGCCCAACTGGATACGCCCTATCGTGAGGGAGGCTGGTCCGTGCGGCAAACGATCCACCATGTAGCGGACAGCCACCTCCACGCTTACATCCGCACGAAATGGCTGCTCACCGAAGATACACCAACGATCAAAGCATACCTCGAAAAAAAATGGGCGGAAACCAGCGAGAACAAAGCTGATGTGCAACTCTCGCTCACACTCATCGCAGCTCATCATGCCAAGTGGGTGGCTCTGCTGAGTACCGTGGGCCCCGCAGACTTTGCCCGTAGGTTTTACCATCCCGACAACCAGAACTACGTGCGCCTCGATTCGCTCGTGGCAGCTTATGCATGGCATGGCGAACATCATGCCATGCACATACAGCGACTGAAAGAGCGAATGGGATGGTAGCGGGCGAGTACGAGCGACCGACATTGATGTGGAACCGGCATCTGGAAACCATTTTTCCCGCTACTTTCCGGATCACACCTGCGCCGCCTTACGAACGCGAGCGTATACCCACACCCGATGGCGATTTCCTTGATCTGGATTGGGTACATCGGGGGCCCGAACATTTACTGATCATTTCGCATGGATTAGAGGGCAACAGCCAGCGGCCCTATGTGCGCGGGTTGGTGCGCGCATTTGCCGCACCCGGCTGGAGCGTTCTGGCCTGGAACTACCGTGGCTGTGGCGGCGAGATGAATCGCCAGCGCCGGTTTTACCACAGTGGAGCAACGGATGATCTGGCCACGGTGGTGGATCATGCCGCCAGCCGCCACTTCCGGCATATTTCCCTGGTGGGTTTCAGTCTGGGCGGCAATCTCACCCTGAAATACCTGGGCGAACCGCGGCCGCGGCCAGCGAGCCTGCGCCGGGCAGTCGCGTTTTCCGTACCGCTCCACCTGCACAGCAGTTGCCTCGAACTCATCCGCCCTCACAATTGGCTGTACAACACCAACTTTTTGATCAGCCTCCGCAAAAAAATCCGGCTCAAAGCGGCTCAATACCCTGACATCGACCTGCGGCCACTCAAAAAAATCACAAACCTCTTTCAGTTTGACGATGTGTACACCGGCCCGCTGCACGGCTTTTCTGATGCAGCCGATTATTACGAACGCAGCAGTTCACTACAGTTTTTGCCGGGAATTTCCATCCCTGCAAAGATCATCAACGCCCGCAATGATCCCTTTTTGTCGGCCCGTTGTTTTCCCGCCGCAACGGAATATCAAAACCCGCAGGTGCAGACAACATATCCGATGCTGGGAGGTCATGTTGGGTTTGCGCAGTTCGGCTCGAAAGGTCTATATTGGAGCGAACTGAAGACATTGGAATTTCTGGTACATGATTGACCGTTATAGTTTGGCTACTTCGCCAGCAGAAGTGGGGCGCGCGCTTGCCGTTGATACGCTTGGTTTTGAGCGGCCGATTTTCAATGCTTTTCCCTCGCAATTGCTGCCCGTGATGACGCAGCAGAGCCCCGCGGGACTCTCCCACTTTTACTGGGGCGTGGAGCCCCACTGGGCGAAGAATAAGCCCATCAGTGAAAAACTGATCAACGTGCGGACGGAATCTATTCTGGAACGTGCATCAACCCGAAAGGCACTGATGCGTTACCGCTGCGTGGTACCGGCCGATGGATTCTACGTTTGGAAACGGTTTTCCAAAAAATCACAGGTACCCTACCGCGTGGTGCTGCGAGGTAAGGTGCCATTTGCTATGGCTGGGCTGTGGGAGGAATATGAGAATGAAGCGGGCGAAGCCTTCCACACCTTTACGCTACTTACGTGCGCAGCAAATGCGGTAGTACGCCCGCTGCACGATCGCATGCCAGTGATCCTCACCCTGGCACAGCGGCAGATTTGGCTCTCTGAAAAAGCCACCGAGCGAGAGTTACTGGATGTGCTGACGCCGTCGGCACCTGATGAGTTGGACAGTTACCCGGTTTCACCGCGCATACAGGACAACCGCCTGTACGATGCTACGTTGATCGTGCCTGCACCCCCGGCTGATCAATTTGGAAACCTGACGCTGTTCAGTTGAGCGAGCTGCAGAAGGGATTGAAGCGGTTACCCCGCACCCCGATGGATGTTGGCGAGGGCCGGCAGCGATCGGGGGCGGAGTAAGAGCGGAAAGCCCGTGGCCCCAAAACTGCGGGGCCATGCCCCAAAAAAAAACTGCCCGGATACCAGGCAGTTTCTTCGGAGGAAAAAAATCAATTACAATTTGGCCATGGTCTGCAACAAGTCGATCAGTTTGTTAGAGTAGCCCCATTCATTATCGTACCAGGAAACGACTTTCACAAAGGAGTCGTTCAGCGCGATGCCCGCCTTGGCATCAAAGATGGAGGTACGCGCGTCGCCCAGGAAATCCTGCGAAACCACATCGTCTTCTGTATAGCCGAGGATACCTTTGAGTTCTCCTTCGGAGGCGTTCTTCATTGCAGCCTTTATTTGATCGTAGGACGCAGGTTTGGCTAACCGCACCGTGAGATCTACCACCGAT
>CANGUI010000133.1 GCA_947457025.1 Flammeovirgaceae bacterium
GGGATGTACTGGACTACTCACGCGTAAACCGCCTTGAAACCCGCCGCGAGCCTGTGAATCTGAAAGAATTATGCGAAGAAATAATCAGCCAACTGCAACTGCCCGGACAGCCCGCGGCTGAAGTTGACCTGAGCGGTCTGACGTTTAACGAGTTCAGCAACGACCGGCTGCGCATCCGCATTATTCTTAACAACCTGATCTCAAACGCATGGAAATTCCGGAAGGCAGACAGCACTATACCACATCAGATCCGGATACGATCCGCCAAACACGGTACCTGTGTACGCCTTGAAGTCGCAGATAACGGCGACGGCATCAAACCCGAACACCAAAGCAAGATATTCGATCTGTTCTTCCGCGGCACCCATAAACATTCGGGCAGCGGATTGGGTCTCTATATCGTCAAAGAGGCTGTAGAAAAACTGGGCGGTTCAATCGCTATGGAGTCAACCTACGGGGAGGGTACTACGTTTAGTGTCAAAATTCCCATCCCCTCATGAAAATCACGGCGCTTCTCGGTTGCGTACTGATAGCCACCATCGCGGTAGCCCAACCACCTCGCAGGTATTCGGGGCCACACTCGGAAATCTGGCCGAAGCTGTACAAAACTACGTTCGAAAAATCGGTCGACCAGAGTGGTATGCCCTTTGATAAACCAGTTTTTACCGATGACGTCAAAAAACTCGCTACCACCACCATCACGTTGCCTGGCTATATCGTGCCCTTCAGCGCCGGCACGAAGAAGAGCAGCCACCTAATGCTGTCTTCCCTGCCGTTAAACGCGTGCTTCTTCTGCGGGGTGGGTGGCCCCGAAACGGCCGTAGAAGTTTTTCTCGAGGAGCCAATGGTCTACACCGACCAATTGGTGGAGATTACCGGCAAGCTCTTGCTGAACAACATGAGCAGCAGTCAGCTGATCTTCATTTTAGAAAGTGCTACGGTAACGAAAAAATAAACTACTTTAACCCATATTTGTCAATGAGGTAGATTATCGCCGCCATGCTGGCGCTGCCCAACTCCAATTCGCGCTTGCTGACTTTGTCGAAAGTATCTTCTGCTGTGTGGTGATAATCAAAGTAGCGCTGCGAGTCCGGCACAAAACCCAGCAGGTGTACACCCTGCCCCGCCAGCGGGCCAATGTCGGCACCGCCCCCTTCCTGGCTGAAGTCCGTCAATCCGTAAGGCTCCAGCAGCGGCTGCCAGCTGCGCACTTTCTGTTTGGCAACGGCATCAGTTGGCACCGTATAGCCACGGGGCGTAAATCCGCCGCGGTCCGATTCGATGGCGGCCAGATGTTTTTCTTTTAAGAGCTGTGCCTGGCGCGCATACTCGAGGCCGCCGCGCAGACCGTTTTCTTCGTTCATGTACATCACCGCCCTTAACGTACGCTTCGGTGTATAGCCGATGGCCTTCAACAGCCGCAACGCCTCGATGGCATGCACACATCCTGCCCCATCATCGTGGGCACCTTCGCCCAGATCCCAGGCATCCAGGTGACCACCGGCCACTATGTACTCCTGGGCCGGATCCGTTCCGCGGATTTCGCCAACTACATTAAACGAAGGCGCATCGGGCAGCGTCTGACAATGCGTTTCCATGTAGAACTGCAACTGCGCATCAGCAGCGAGCAATTTGCTCAACTCCTCGGCATGGCGTGTGGCTATCGCGATGGCAGGAATCTGCGGCACGTTGGGCTGATAGCGCATCGATCCAGTGTGGGGATAATCTTCGAGGTTCGAGCCCATTGAGCGGACAATAACAGCTACTGCACCATATTTGGCCGCCTCGCTCGCACCATTGGCACGTTGGTCTACCGCCCCGCCGTAGGCAGCAAACGTGTTCATCCGGGTGGGATCCATCGCGCGATTAAAGAATACAATCTTGCCCCGCACGGCCTTCTCACCGAGTTGCTTCAGCTCATCAAATGTTTTCACTTCAATCACTCCGGCGGCAATACCGGCCGTACCCGTGCCCACCGAACCACCCAGGGCGCAAACGGCAAACTCCCGCGTGCCACTCGTGCGCGACTGCACCACCTTGCCAATCTCCTTCTTGCCGCGCACCCAGTGCGGCACCAGCACAGGTTGCAGCCATACCGTATCAAATCGAAATGCCTGCATCGTCTGGCGGCTCCACTCCACAGCAGCAGCCGCAGCAGGCGACCCCGACAACCGCGGACCCGCATCTTGCGTCAGTTGCCGCAACATGTCGTACGACTGCCCGCGGGCCAGTGCCTCATCAAAGATTTTTTTAATTGTCGCCTCGTCTGACTGGGCAACGGCAAGCGTTGCAGTGATGATGAAAGAAAGTATCGTTGGGATTCTCATCGGGTTTGGAAGTTCAATCAAAAATAATGTTTTGCCGGCGACATGCGATTCATTTTTACTCGAAAGGCATACAGTCTGGAACCGCTGGAGCTGCCGCAATCAAAAAATCCGCTGCCCTGAGACCTGCACCTACGGCCAACCCGGAGATCGTTATCTTGCATGCGAACCCGCCCAAGCCACGCCTCTCGCCTCCCACCTGGCAAATCCGGAAATCTGGAATTCGGGCCAAAATGGAGGCATCAGTCAATCCGACCCTTGCGTAACGCGGCGCGCCTTCTCCAAAATGTAAATGTGCCGGTCCGGATCAGTCGGATTCAATTTGAGTACTCCCTCCAGCACGATGGCCTGTGTGGTGAACTCGATCTGCTCGGTGGTGTCCACCTCAACTACCGTTTCCGGGCCCGCGGCACCGCAGAAATAGCATACATTGATCGGCAGCATCGACAACATGAATTTGCCGGAGCCACTCTCCGACACCGGGATAACATAGCCCTTGAGGCGGATTTTTTTGGCCTGATACGATCTTAGATGCTGGCTGAACTGAGGAACCTCTACCACAAATCCGCCCGCATCTTTCTTTTTGAGGAAGTGTACCTCAGCCAGCACATTCCAGAAATTCTTCGGCTGCGCCCAAAGTTGGCCCAACGGCATGCAAGCCAGAATGATTATCTTTGCAGCGGTGATTCGCGCGCTTCCCATCATGAACAAATATACGCTTTCCATGCGGCTGTTGCTCGCAACAAGTACGGTCATCATCAGCCTGCTGCTCATCCGCTGCGGCTCATCCAGGAAAGAAGAAACCGTCAAGGTCAACAACCTGAACATCACCTATGCGGTGCAAAATTCCATCCCTCACGACATCGCCGCCTTCACGCAGGGCTTTGTGGTACACAATGGCCAATTGTACGAAAGCACCGGCCAGGAAGGCTCTTGGATCGGTATCGTGGACGTAAACACAGGTAAGGCCGACAAAAAAGTCGTGCTTGCCGACCAGTACTTTGGCGAGGGCATCACCATCCTCAACCAAAAAATCTACCAGCTCACCTGGCAAAACCAGGTCGGGTTTGTGTACGACCTGCACACCTTCAAAGAACTGAAAAAATTCACCTACACCACTGAAGGCTGGGGCATCACCCATGATGGCACAGACTTGATCATGAGCGATGGGACGGACCACCTCACCTACCTCGACAGTGCGACCCTGCAAGTAAAGAAGAAAGTAAACGTGCGCCGCGAGGGCCAGCCAGTCGATAACCTCAACGAACTGGAATTCATCAACGGCTACATCTACGCAAACATCTGGCAAACCGACACAATCGTGCGGATTGATCCCGCCACCGGCGAAGTTACCGGCGTGCTCGACCTTACCCCGCTTACCAAGCAGGCACGCGCCCTCAACCCGCAAATGGACGTGCTCAACGGCATCGCCTGGCACGCGTCCTCGCAGTCGCTCCTGGTTACCGGCAAACTGTGGCCCTTCATCTACGTGTTAAAGCTGACTTCGTAGCCGTTCAACAAGGTTGCCTCGGGCTGCCCGTAAGTTGTATCTTTACCGGATGGCATTTCTGTTTGATTCCTTTACCGACTGGAAAAACCACCTCACCGCCACCGGCATGTCCCTCCCGCAGGCGGTGGTGGACTATGAGGTCGAACAAAAGGGACGTACCGAGGCGGAAATCCGCGCCGGTCTGGCCGCTGCCTGGCAGGTGATGAAAGAGGCCGTCCACACCGGCTTGGAGCAAGACATGACCTCGCGCTCGGGCATGATCAACAACGGTGCAAAAAAAGTATACCGCTACCCGCTGCCAGTGCTCTCGCGCGAGTTTCAAAACCTCATCGCCCGCGCCCTCGCCGCCAAAGAAGTGAACTCCTGCATGGGCCGCATCGTGGCTGCTCCCACGGCAGGTGCCAGCGGCATCATGCCCGGTGTACTGTTCACCCTTCAGGAAATCCATCACATCCCCGATGAAAAAATTCTGGACGCCATGCTGCTCGCCGCCGGTGTCGCGCTGATCATGGAGCAGAAGGCCTCCATCGCGGGCGCCGTGGGTGGCTGCCAGGCTGAAACCGGCACCGCCGCGGCCATGGCGGCAGCGGCCATCGTCTATTGCCTCGGCGGTGATGTCGATCAGATCTTCAATGCCGTAGCCATCACGGTGCAATGCATGCTTGGCCTCGTGTGCGACCCCGTAGCCGGCCTCGTGGAAGTGCCCTGCGTGGTGCGCAACGCCAGTGCCGCCGCCATCGCCAACAGCTCCGCGCAGATTGCACTCGCCCATGTCAGCAGCGTCATTCCGGTGGATGAAGTGATCGAAGCGATGGGCGAAATCGGAGCCAGCATGGAAACGCGCTATAAAGAAACCGCGCTGGGCGGCTTGGCGGCTACCAAAACCGGACAAGCAATCGCAAAGCGCGTACTCATCCGCGACATCGAAGTGCTACCCGATCAACCCGAGTAACCACTTCTGGATGTCTGGCAACTGCTGGCCGAAAAAATAAACGGCTGCATTCAGCACCACCGACCACACCGCGGCGCTGACCGTCATATACAACAGAATCTTCTGGCGCGGGCCTCCGAAACTCACGGCAACCAACGCGCCCCCGATCGGGGTCAGCACCAACGGTGTGAGCAACGCCACCCCCGCCAGACCATACTTTCGCCAGATCATCGCCAGGCGCCGGCTGCGTTCCGAAAACCGACGGCGCGCCGGAAACAACCGGTTCATCACCCGCTCACGAAACCAGTTGCCCGAGTACACCATCACCACCACGATCGTCATCATGCCCGCAAACGTGCTCACCATGGCCGTTACCACGTGCACCCCTGCCGCATAGCCGCCCAGAGGCCCCAGAATAAACTTGAACATGCTGGGCAAATAACTCAACGAAAACGCTTTCAACAGCTCCTCCCACATAGCCCCGGATCAATCAAGAAAAAAGAATCTACCGTTTCATGTCCTGCACAGAAGAACGAACGGCCTCCCCGAAAATTGCATGGCTACACGTTGTGCTGCACAATCCGAAGACCGCCACCTTCTACTGCTGCAAAGTACAACACTTGGCAGGCAGCCCCAAATCGTCCGAAGGAAGTAACCCAAGCGGGCAGCTGACACGAAATACATGTGATCATGATGGGGGCATGCCGGCGCACCGGCACCGGGCCTTTCACTCCTACTCCTCGGGGCGCGAAGCGCACCCCTGCGGGGTATCCGTTGCAGTCCCTTGCCCGGGAGGTGACCACACGTAAAACAACCCCAAGCCGACACCTGCCCACAAGCAACCGGCACAGCGCGGCAATGCGGTACTCACTTACTTTTCGTGCATCGACTCCCAAAGAGAACGCTGCAAAAGAGGCGCGCGTAAGTCGTAGTGTCCTCTTCGAGTGACGATACTTTGCAAAATAATAGAGCAAAAGCAATCAACTTACCCGTCTCGGGATTGGATACTGCCACGGAGAAAAAAAGTAAGTTGTTTGTGCATACA
>CANGUI010000134.1 GCA_947457025.1 Flammeovirgaceae bacterium
CCTGCAGGCCTGTATAGCGGATAATTCCCCGGTGGCTACTGGTGATCAAAATTGACACCAACCCGAAACTGGTGTAAAGTAAAATGCCCCAGCCGAACGCATTGGATTCCATTTCCTTCAAAAGGAAGTTGAATCGCAGGCAATACCCTAAAAAAGCGCTAAAGGCGATTACACCCAGGTCGATGCTTACTATTACCCACCTCGGGAGAATTCGGATTTTTCGAATGAATTGGGTTGAACTCTGAATCACCTACTTCGTTCTTTTTCTGTTGCGGGTTAACTGCCGAAGACCGTACAAAGCACCGCCGCCTACCAAAAATTCAATCCCGGTGATAGGTACATCGGGATCACCTCCTCCTCCTGGATCACCCGGCTGGCAAAGACACAAGGCTGGCCAAAAAAAACAAGCCAATGCTAATAGAACCGGCAACCGTAGAAAATTTCTCATCTCCCCTTGATAAGTCGTGTTTGATAGGTCCGGACTCCATCCTGAACCAAAACTAAATACAGGCCATCCGCATGCGACTGCATGTCAAATTGCCCTTCTTTTATTTTTCCACCCTCCAGTTTCTTTTGATGAATCAAAATCCCCAACAGGTTGACAATTCGAACCTGGACTTCATTTTCCGATTGCACCGTTACACGAACTTTCTCAATCACGGGATTGGGGTACACGGATATATGACCAGTGGATGAAGCCTCTAATCCTGTAACCAAAAAGAAGATTTCACTGCTCGTTGTACATCCGGAAGCGGTTGCGATTACCCCGTACTTGCCTGTAATCACTGGGCGGTAAGTATTTGACGTGGCCCCCTGGATCGGGACGCCATCCAACAACCACTGGTTGCCGGCTGCATAGTTCGAAGAAAGCACACCGGCTTCCTCAGTAATCAGAACGGGATCCAACAACGTAACAGTAGCCTCTACCGGTTTGCGTTCGCCCTCACACTGATTCGAGTTGACGGCACTGACAAAATACGTCCGCGACTTCTGCAGGGCAGGGGTCATGAAAGTAGCTCCGGTTACCCCAGGAATGGGTGAGCCGCCCTGGGCAGTCTCATACCAGCGGTACCGCCCCTCCTCCGCCCCCGATGCGCCGAGGCTCACCTGGCCGGGCCCACATCGTGCGGCGGCTGTGGCCTGAATGAGTGGCGGGGCCTCGCCCACAATCGTAGCGACAACGGCTACGCGCGGAGCTGCACATCCGCTCTCGTTCAAGGCACTGACGTAATAAGTTTTTGTTTTGTCAAGGGTGGGCGTTACGAATGTGGCATTCACAGCACCTGGAATAGCGGGTCCCGTTGAAGATTCGTACCAGGCATATCGCCCCGCAGCGCCGCCCGAAGCTGAAAGGGTAACAGCCCCGGCATTGCAGCGGGCAGCGCCCTGCGCCGAAACAGCAGGAGTGATACCATCGCCCATGTTCAATACGAAACGGTTTGAACCGAACGAGGCCGGATCACTCGTTACCTGAAAGGCGTAGTTCGCAACAGTTCGGGCGTCCAGTTCCTTATTGGCAAATTTGTCCACAAGCCGAACGCGCATGGCGCTGTTGGTGAACGTTTCAAATCCGGAAAAGGTCAGCGTGTACGTGCCGGGCGAAATGTTCGCTACATCCAGGCGGATTTGCGTGCCACAAAAACCCGGAGGCAGCGAATTGATGGCCAGCAACGTGTTATCAGGTGTTATGGATGCCAGGTTGAAGATGGCATTTTTTAACTTGTAAGCATCCCATTTGCCATCAAAACCCGTAGTAGCTTCCTCGTGAAAGCGGATCACCGCTTCATCCGTGGCGCCACCGCCGGCCAGCGCGATGCGTAAAACATCCGAAGGCTCCTTATCCCTGAAAAAGGTAGTCTGCGTGCCCGCGACCTGGATGGACTGCCGGGCTGTGAGAACGGGTGTTCGTCCATCACTATTCACAAAAAAGGCCTGGCCCTGAGCGATGTAACGCGATCCCCCGTTTTGAGGAACTCCGCCTACGAAACTGGCAATTACCGGGCTAGACTGCCCGTTGTCGCGCATGTATATCGCGTCATTAATGTTTGTTTTTGTCCACCCGGCCGCTTGCCAATCGATGGTAGATGCATAGGGATTTCCCACCATGTTCCATCCATCGTTTGCGTTTGTACCTGAAGAGGTATAAGACACCGGAAGTGATTGGTCGCCAGTGAAAACAGGCCCGCGGACTTCATACAATGCTGACCCTGCTCCGGATACCGGGTTAATATTGCCCCGCACAAAAATGGCATATCCCTGTCCTACGGCAAGGGTTTCCGTGTTGGCGGCGACAGGGAATCCTGTGTACCCCGTATTCAAATCACCCGTTGTCACGGTTTCATCATAGGTAAACATGGAAGCCGTTCCAGATGCACAACCCGAGCACGTGCTCGCACCGGTAAAAGGGCCGGTTACGGGTATGAATGCCTGGATTGCCGACACTTGTGCCCCACTCACCGGAGAAGAAATATACCGGTAGATTCTATTGCTGTTTGACCCCTCAATCGCCATGTGTCGCTGCACGGTAACGTTGCCCGTGACTAAAGCTCCGCTCGGAAGCTCAGCAATGCTGGCGTCAACTGTTGGGTTGTCACCCGTTGAAAGGAGTCGGAAAACACTTGTGTTGGACGAGCCATCTGCATCAAAACGGGAATTCGCACTCAACGTCAAGACACCAGCCAGATTTTGGTTACTCTGCACCTGCACAGCCGGAGGACCGGCGGTATTCGTTACGGTAATATTATTGAACGTGGTGGCCGTTGAGCCCGCAATGGATTGCGTGGCGGTACCGTTAAAGAGAACTGTACCACTTCCGCGGTTGAAAGTGCTGTTGTTGGTAAAGTCGCGTGCAACACCCAGGCTTGTCGGGGCATTTACGGTACCGGTTATCGTGACAGCGCCAAAATTAAACAGCCCGGTGCCGCTGAAACTGGTGGTTCCGTTAAATGTTACGGTACCACTGCTGTGCGTAAACGTTCCATTGTTTGTCCAGTTGCCGGCTACATTCAAATTGGTACTGGCTGAAGCCGTAAGGGAACTGCCGCTATTGATTACTACATTGTTGAACGCACACACACTTGTACCCGAAATCGTGGTGCTTCCCCCAAAGGTCACAGTACCAGAGCCCGAATTGAGTGTTCCATTGTTGACCAGGTTGCCATTGATCTGAAGGGCCGAAGTTGGTGTTAACGTGCCTGTCCCTGTCACGGCGATACTTCCGAATGTAACTTGCTGAGCACCGCTAACTGTTGTGTTGCCCGAAAAAGTAAAAGAACTGGATGTCAGGCTCGAAGTCGCGTTGCTGATGAGATTGCCTTTCAGATCGATGCCATTGCTGCCTGCCACAAAATTGCCACTGGTTAACGTCAAATTGCCGTTCACCGTGATGGCATTGTTTAGCGTAACGATGCCTCCGCCCTGCATGGTCAGATTATTCAGTAGGGTGGATGAAACGGGCAATTCCGGCCCTGTTCCACCAGAAGCAAACGAAGATGCATTAACATACACCACGTTATAAGATGTTCCGGTTGGGGTAGTGAGTATGCTGCCGTTCACATCTCGGGAGATGGTGCCCCCGGAAGAGATTGAAATCGCAGCCAATGAATTATCAAATATGCCATTATTGAGATTTAGGTTTGAAATCGAAATTGTTGAGTTGGTGACGAACGTGGAACCAGGGCGGTCGAGCGTAAAGGTGTTAAGGGCGCCACCATCAACAGTCATGGAGGCCAACGCTCCGGCTCCGTCCACTATCAGAGTGGAGGTCGCAGAGCCCGTAACACTCCCCCCGCTGGTAAATGGGCCGCTGAGACGAAGCGTATTACCATTTAAGGCCAGTGTGCCCTGCGTGTTGGCGAACGTGCCCAGGACAGTAAGGTTAGAACCAAGAGCTACCGACCCAGACGATGGCCGGTTGATCGTAAAGTTGTTCACCTGAGTGGAACCTGAGAAAGTCAAATTACTTCCAAGTGCCCCGGAACCGCCACCAATTACAAGATTACTTGAAGCCCCACCCCCTAAACTGCCAGTTCCCGAAAGTGTACCGTTAATCGTTAACGTGTTTGATCCGATGGTCAATTCCCCGCTCGCCAAATTGAGCGCTCTGCCAGAATTGATCTGCACATTGTTATTCATGGAAACCCCCGCAGAATTGTTTATTGTCAGGTTAACATCCGAAGGGAATCCATTGCCAATAACCTGTGCTCCCGTGCCATTGTAAACGATGGTGCTGCCTGGGTTATATGTTCTGGTACCGGCAACCCGAACGTTGCCGGCTGATGTTCCTATTTGGATCGCCCCTGCAGCAGCTGTAGACCCGACCCTTAGGGTACCTGAAACTTCTAAATTGCCATCTCCAGTCAAAGCTGAAGTACCAAGATCCAGCGTGCTTCCGTTGTTGACCTGATAGTTTATGGCAGTGGCTATTGCGGTGCCTCCTCCCGTATAAATTTGAGGGCTTGATCCCGCAAAGATGATAGTCGATGAACCGATAGTTCCCGTTTTGGATAATTGGCCAGAAGAATAGGTGAAATTGCCCCGAACTTCTACCACGCTGTTTGTTGTGACGTTGTTAGCCCCCAAAACTGAAGGATTTGCGCTGGTACTCGCGTAGCTAAAATTACCAATCACCCTCAGGGTAACTGTAGCAGAGTTTGTTGTTGCGAAACGTGAAAGTCCCGAAACACCGAAATCACCTGATACCTCGACAGTTGCGTTTGCACTTTGGTTGATAACCACTAATTGGGCGTTAGCCCCATTACTCGAGTTTTGAATGGTGAAATTCCCCGCGATCGTTGTTGAAGAAGTAAGACCAAGATTGGCGTTAGCGGTTTGACCAGCACAATTCCAAATAAAATTTCCAAAGTTTTGACTAAGACCAGAAGGAGCACTGTTTGTCACCCCTGTAATCACACAATTTGATGAAGCTGCCCAGATACCAGCGGGAACTGCACCTCCGTTTCGCTCATGTTGATAAGTCGACCCTGCTGAGAAAGTGATGCTGGAAAGCGATGGATCATTTAACGATACTGAACCCGAATTTAGCATGGTCGCATTTGCGCTAACCGTAACTATACTTCCCGACCCAAAAGCATCGTCAAGTAAATTCAGAGTGCCGTTTACGGCAATATCCGTTCCTGTTCCATTAGAAACGGATACAGAAATTGGGTTTGAATTTACATTAGGGTCTATCAAAAGGGTTCCAGTGCTTTGAATTGTGAGTTCATCGACCGTTAAATCAGTAATAACGGTAACCGTATGACCGTTTAGAATGGTGATCGCCCCCGCTGCCGAGGTTGGCGTGTTGGTCGTAATTGCAAAACCCCCACCCGTGTCTTCTTCCCAGGTGTTTGCGTCATTCCAATTTCCACTTTGCCGGGAACGAAACGGGTTTTGGGCATCAACAAGGCTTACACCACCTAATAATAGCAGAACAAAAAAGCAAATTGAACGCATCAGTCTGGGTTTGTGTGACTTCGCTTTGCGCGAAAATATGAAATTTTTACGATTTATCACGTCAAATGGTATTTGGTGACCCTCATCTGAGATAAGACTTGCACCTACCAAACCAAATATTCTATTACCTGACCAGGGCTTTAAAAAAGGGGCTTCCTCAGAAATTTTTCCCCGTATTACTCTTTTGTGGGTCCATAACGATCCCGGAAAAAGGAGGAAGTCTGACCGGTAGAGCGGTGAAACCAGTTTCCCAGGTCACGCAACCAACAAATGGAGATATCCAAACTTATCCCCGGTTCCTTCACCTAGTTAAAGCGTTAAAATCACCGGCTCTTTTTTACCACGAGCGCTA
>CANGUI010000135.1 GCA_947457025.1 Flammeovirgaceae bacterium
CGCCTTTTTTTGATCGGGTTGGGTCTCCTGATTGCCCTCCTTGTAGCGATCTCACTGTTTTTTCCAGAACTTCGCAATTTTGGCACTTCATTCAACCTGCCGATCACAAATACACGAAGCAAACACAAAAAAGTGGAAGTGAAAAACGTCTCTCAACCCCATCAAATTCCCCCTTCCCGGCTTTCGCGGTAGGAGAAATAGTGCAGTACAATCTCCAGTGCGGCGGCGATAGCTTGACGAATAGGTAAGAACTCACGAGCTAAGTTGGGTTCGATTGCATGTAACTGCAAATAGAAGTCGCTCATGACCGGAATAGCCAATTCTTTTTCAATCTGGTCTTCCGCACGCTGAAAAGCCTCAGCCTGTTCCGTCTTGATGACGGTACACGTAACAAGTTCTTTTTCGCGGTATTTGTTGAGCCGGGCAGAATAGCCAAAAAGTCTGCAGATTAATCCGCGATGTTGATACTGAGAACAAAGCCCGGCTCCGGGCTGGGTGGGATTAAGAATCGGACACAAACCGGAGCCTTCATTGCGAATCTTTTCGAGCCACGTCCAGGCTTGGTCGTTCCCGTGGAGATATAGAGCGAAGGGAAGGAATTCCAGTACGGTAGCTTCCAGATCGGCCTTAAAACAACATTTACCACAGCCCCACCGGCAATGCAGGCTTGTAGCCGCTTGAAATGCTGCAATTTGCTGATCCAAACCAAAAAAAACGGTTTCCACCTGCCTGGCGATATCGGGAACATCCATGGTGGCAAAATAACCATAATTCAGGCGCTGGCATATTGCCCAAACCATGTTTACCTTTCCGAAAAAATCACTCATGAAAATCCTTGTCGTGGTTTCCGCAATTGCGTTTTGCATCCCTGGTATAGCTCAGCGTTTTCTGGAGCATACGGAAAGCAGTATTCAGTATTCATTTATGGCTCCACAAGGGGGCATGGGCCGGAATATTGAGATGGGGCACGGCGTGGTAGCCTCGTTGCTAAAAAAAATCCCGCAAACATCGGTTTTTTTGGGAATAGAAATCAACAGCTCACAGTATGGCGAATCGCGCACCCGTCAAACCTATACGTTCGAGAACGGCACATTGGCCGACATGGACATCATAGTTCGGAATTTAGCTACGAATATGATGATCAGTACGCGATACTATCCTTTGTCAATGGCAACCGTTCAGCCTTATTTCACCGCTAAGGGTGGCTACAGCTTTTATAACACCACACTTGCCATTTACGATCCCAATGATCAGGATCACTGTGCTCCTATTGAAGATGAAATTCTACAGAAAGATGGTGCATTAGTAGGTTCGCTTGGCGCCGGTTTTCAGACCGATATGGGTTCAATTTTCAACAGCCTCGGAACAAACAGGTTTCTTTTTGACATGACCGTAAACTATACCGCTGGAGGGCGAGTGTCGTATATGAATACACATAAACCGAACAGACATCAACATGGTATGCCAAACGATGTAACAGCCGATTTCATCGATACGGGTACCCAGATCGTACACACCCACCACGTTGGATATTTGTTTTCCAGCAGGATTGAGTTGGTGGAGATCCGGGCGGGATTTTCCTACCGCTTCGGCTTCTGATCCTCAGTCAGACCCTCCTTTTTTCGCAACCGGGCTACGAACTCGGAGCCAAAAGATAGCTTCTTATTCAAAGGTGAATTTTCGTCAACAACCCTCCAAAAGGGCGTCACCTTTGTGAGTGAAATGCCTTTCTCAATTTGCTCGTGTGCAGCTTCTGAGACGATCCGTAGAAAAATACCGGACGTTACCGGACAGGTATAATCAGCACCATACTCCAATGCCAGGTCTTTACGCATCTTTGCGAGGGTACCACTTTTTCCCTTGCGGATGTGACGCACGTACGCATCAATGATGCGCGGAGTAGCAATAAGCATCTTCGACCCCGCCGGCATATCGGCAAAAGCTTTGTCGAGTTTTTTTACGATATACTCTTTTGTTGGATCGTTTACTTTCTCAGTCCAGGTCTTACCCTTGGCGGGTTTCATCGTAGTTTTCCGGGCAGGTTTAGCAGTCCGTTTCATGATACCTGATGATTGAATTTACCAAAAGATCGCGTACAGAAGGGCTGTCATGATCAATACGGCCATGGCACCGATATTAAAAGCTGGTTCCGTGGCGAAAAATCCCGGGGCCAGACGGATACCCTTCGGATCATCTTTTCCACTGCCCTCAAGCTGGCTGATCACAACAATGATTGCCATAGAAAGGACGGCTGTAATGAACATTTGGTCGAGAAAGGGAATGTTTACAAACACAACGGCATCCGACCATCCGTTGGGTGCTACCTTGAAATACATGGCGATCGGAATAGAGGCAATCACACCCCAGATAGCAGCATTGTTAGTCGCACGCTTCCAGAAAAGGCCCATGATGAAAACGGCAAGGATACCGGGACTGACAACACCGGTGTATTCCTGAATGAATTGAAATGCCTGCCCCAGGTTGCCGAGTGCGGGTGCAATGAACATCGCGATGACCAAAGCAACCGCCCCACTAATCCGTCCAACGGTCACGGTCTGCTTGTCCGTGGCATTTCGATTGAGATAGGGGCGGTAGATGTCCATCGTAAAAATGGTAGAGGTGGAATTGAGCATGGAAGCGAGCGATGAAACGATGGCCGCGGTAAGAGCAGCCATGACTAAACCCTTCAAACCAGTTGGGATGAAGGTGCGGATCAGCCAGGGAAACGCATTGTCGTTGATGACATTACCCTGTCCGTTAACGAAACTCGGGTCGAGCGATTGCTGTGTAAGAAGACCAGATGGATCTGCATTCATGACGTAAGCAATGATGCCGGGTATAACAACAATCAGCGGGATGATCATTTTCAACGCAGCTGCCAGTACGATGCCCTTTTGGGATTCTTGCAGATTTTTGGCCGCGAGTGTTCGCTGAATGATGTATTGATTAAAGCCCCAATAGTAAACGTTGGCTACCCAGAGGCCACCAATCAATACGGAAAGTCCCGGTAAATCCCACCACGCATCCCGACCGTCTGGGGTGATGATCTCCCCTTTAGACAAAATCATTGAGAACTTGCCGGGAACAGTATTATATACGTGTACAAAGCCATCGATCAAGTTACCTGTAGGCGAAACGTGCTGCAGTGCAATAACTGTGGTAACCAGCCCACCGATAACCAGCAACACGACTTGCACAACATCGGTCCAGGCCACGGCGGAGAGACCGCCCCAGAGCGAATAAGCAGCAGCAAATAATCCAAGTCCGAGAATGCTGACTATCATCAGGCTTCCATCACCTGTTCCGATCACCGTGTCCATGGCGCGCGCGCCGAGGTACATCACAGTTGTCAGATTCACAAAAACAAAAAGCGCAATCCAAAAAATAGCCAGTATGGTTTTCAAATTGGTGCTGAATCTTTTTTCCACAAACTCGGGAATCGTGTAGATCCCCTTGTTAATAAACACGGGCAGAAAAAACTTACCCACCAATAAAAGGGTTACCGCAGCCATCCACTCATAGCTGGCGATGGCAAGCCCAATGGCGAATCCTGATCCGGACATGCCAATGAACTGTTCAGCCGAAATATTTGCTGCAATCAACGAGGCCCCGATAGCCCACCACGGCAACGACTTGCTGGCAAGAAAGTAATCTTCGGCATTTTTTTGTTTGCCGTCTTTTTCACGCGAGACCCAAAGGCCAATGCCCAGTATCAAGGCGCAGTAGGCACCAAAAACAAGGTAGTCGATGTAGTTTAATCCCATGTGTCAGATTTGTATTGGTGATGCCGTCAGGCGACTGACGCCGTCTGCCAGGTTGACTAAATAAAAGTCAGGTTCTTTTTCGAATTGCGCAACATATTTTTCGAAAACCAGTCCACGAAAAAAATCGACTCGGTGCCGGCGAATGAGGTTGAGCGTGCATCCGCCAAAGCCTCCCCCCATCATACGCGAACCCAAAACCCCTTTTTCTTCCTCAGCTATCGTTACCAGAAAATCCAACTCTTCGCAGCTGACTTCATATTCCTTGCTGAGCGCCCAATGAGTCTGGTTGAGCAGTCGACCAAAGCCCTCAAAATCACCCTGCCGGATGCAGGCCACTGCCTGCTGTAATCGTCTATTCTCCTGCACAACAAACCGGGCTTTGACAAAAACTTCCTCCCCCAACGTGTCCTGCCGTTCCAGGAGCATCACTTCGGTTACGTCGCGCAACGATTTAATCCCGGCATAAAAAGTATGGAGGGTTCTTACGGCTGTCTCACAGGCCAGCCGTCTTTCATTGTAGGCAGTTGACGCGAGTGCATGCTTTACACGGGAATCAACCAGCACCAGTTGAAGGTCGTCAGACATCCATGGAACATACTCGTGGGTGATGGATCGGCAATCCAGCAACATCGCGTGCCCCGACTTTCCAAACAGACTGGCATACGGGTCCATAATACCACACTTGACACCGGCAAAAGTATGTTCGGCATACTGGGCAATTTTGGCGATGCCAAGGCGTGCCAGATTAAGCTGCAGGGCTTCGCTCATGGCGAAACCAAAACCACAGCAAAGAGCTGCGGATGAAGAGAGCCCGGCACCCTCAGGGATCTCACTTCCGAACACCACGTTTAGTCCCTGAAAAGGGATTCCGATTTGATGAAAGCCGTGCTGCATACCCATCAGATAGTGCTGCCACCCACGTCCCGGCACAAGGTCATCCAGGCCAAAACTACAGGCCTCCTGCTTATCGGATGCCAAGGCGTGGGTTACCGGGCCTGAATTGGCAGCAACGGCAAACACAAATTCTCTGTCGATGGCTGCCGGCAGCACCAAGCCCTCATTGTAGTCGGTGTGCTCCCCGATTAAGTTGACTCGCCCCGGCGCCCGGACAAGCACCGGTTCCTGTTGGAACTGCTCCCGAAACCGCCGTAAAACCCGTGTTGCCAGCATCAGGAGGTTGCATTACGGAAACTAATTCCAAGAGTTAACAACACAAGAACCAGCACCATCCAGCCGGCAGCAGCCGACACCGGATTGCCGATGCGATACGGTGCCGGATCAAAAACCATTTCGATACGATGAGACCCCGGTTCCAGCGGCAGGGCCCGAAGTACATAATTTGCGCGAACCAATTCCGCCGGTTTGCCATCCACTGTAACCCGCCAGCCCTTGGGATAAAATATCTCTGAAAAAACAACGAATCCTTCCTGCGCATTATCTGACTGGTAGACGAGCTTATTTGGCCTGTACTCCTGTAGCGAAATGCTCGTTGTCGTGTCTACCAGGAAGGACCGCTCACGGAAGGAGAACTGCGAGGTGTCTACCACTGCAACCGTTTTAGTGTTGAGAGTCCGCACCCGAGCCAACTCATCAGCCGGATTGCGGGCCGGCACCACCTGTCCGACAAACCAGGCGTTGCCATTAGCAAATGGATTTTCGATGACGTTGTCTGCGCCCGGGCCAAAGACAAGGTACCGAGTATTGAGCATATTCAAAACCGGATAGTCCGCCAACTCAAAATCTCCTTGCCGTGCCCGTGTGATGAAGCCACTGTACTCTTGATTAATCGCGGAATCAATCAAGTCCTGATATCGTCTGATTTTGGCGCCGTGATACCCCCCCACTGAATGGTGAAAATAGGAAGTACGCGCTTCATTGAATGGATTCTGAAGGTTAAACACCCGATATTGGCTTTTGTCTTTTTGAATTTCAAGGTCAGCATCGGATGCCACCATCGCTTGCAGGCTGCTTTTTCGCTGGTAGCTGTCTTTGGTAAGATACCTGCGGTTGATCAGGCTCAGATCTA
>CANGUI010000136.1 GCA_947457025.1 Flammeovirgaceae bacterium
AAACTTTGTCTACAATCCAGCTTTAAACACCTGGTCGCTGGGTCCACCCGTTCCGAGCCCCGTACGTTCTGATGTCATGAGCTTCGCCATTGGCACCAAAGCATATCTGCACGGAGGATTCCGTTTTTCCGGGACCAATATCTTCTTATCGGATTTTTACGCATTTACGCCCACTTCTGATTTCTTCCCGGCAGCACCATCCAACCTAACGGCAACATTCAATTCCACGACCAGCATCCGATGCAACTGGCAAGACAACTCCACTAACGAGTCGGGTTTTGTTTTGGAATTTGCCATTGGTGCAAGCAACACCTTCGCGTTTTTAGCGCAACTCCAGGCAGGTGTCACCGAATTTCTTCATACCGGCCTCGTGGCCAACACCCAGTACAAATACAGAGTGCGTGCAATAAATGAGTTTCAAGGCTCTGCGTTTTCGAATATTGCTGTGCTCACCACTACGCCACCGCCAACAAACCCGACGGGCTTAGTGGCCGAGGCAACATCCGCTACAACCTACAATTTAACATGGCTGGATACCTCCATCGAAACCGGCTATGAAGTTTTTCGCGCTGTTGGCGGGAGCTCGGACTTCAACTTGCTGCAAACGCTCGCGGCCAATCAAACCAGTTATACGGATGCCACGGGCGTGGCGGGCACACGTTATGCCTACCGCGTGCGTGCCTTCAACGCCGGCGGGCTCTCAAACTTCTCGAATACGGCCAGTCCCCCGCTTGGTCCTTCGGGCCTTACCGCAGTCAGTGCTTCGCTCACGTCGCTGGAGTTCACTTGGACGGACAATAGCGACAACGAAGCTGAGTTTGAAATATTTAGATCGACTGGCAACAATTCGAATTTTACCTTGGTGCTTACCAGACCTGCAAACTCTACCAGTGCAGTGAATTCGGGACTCTTGCCCAACACCACTTATTTCTACCGGGTACGAGCGGTTAACGGATTATCCGGGTTGTCTGTGTTCAGCAATGAAATTTCGCAAACTACTCTTTCAAATATACCGGCCGCCCCAACGAACTTGGCGGTTCAGTCGGTTAGTTCAAACCAAATTGTTCTGACGTGGGTGGACAACGCTACGAATGAAACCGGTTATAATGTGGAGCGCTCGGTGGGGACTAATCTATCGTTCGAATTTGTGGCGGGATTGGCAGCCAACACCACCACATTTACCAACGGGACGCTTTTGCCCAACACAACCTATTTTTATCGCGTTCGTGCCACTTCAGGTGCGGGAGCATCCGCATTCAGCAACCAAGCAAGTGCAACCACTACGCCACCACCGCCAACCGCGCCCTCAGCGCTTACGGCAAATGCGTTGAGCGCTACGGAGGTAGGTCTTTCATGGGCCGACAATTCGACCAATGAAACTGGTTTTGAAATTCAGCGTTCTTTGAACTTTGCGGCAAATTTCGTCACCGTGCAAACCACGGCGGCAAATGCCACCAGTTTTGTGGACACCGGGTTGACTCCCTTCACCCAATATTTTTACCGGGTCCGTGCTAACGGAACGGCCGGGAGCAATTCCGGCTTTACGCCCTTAACAGCAGTGAACACGTTGCTCCCTCCGCCAGCGGCACCCACCAACTTGGCGGCACGTGTACTCACGGATGCGGAGATCATACTTAACTGGACTGACAATTCTACAGACGAGAGTGGATTTGTGATTGAACGCTCTGTGGGTGCTAACAATTCATTTACTGTTATTCAAACTACGCCTGCTAATGTTACGGGTTTCATTAACGTTGGCCTTGCCGCGGGCACGGTCTATTTTTACCGTGTGCGGGCAACGAACTTAGGTAGCCTTTCTACATTTAGTAACGTAGTAAGCACAGTGATCACCGGACTAAATGAGCCAACACGATTTGGTTCTTTTACAGCATTCCCCAATCCTGCCAAAGATGTATTCACTGTAAAAAATACGACCACCCAGGTGATCAAGTTTTCGGTTTATGATGTTATCGGCCGACTTGTAGTTACGATGAATTGTGATCCGGAGGCCGAGCAAAATATTGAATGCGGATCTTGGGTTCCTGGGGTTTACATCGTTCATGTACCCGGAGAAGCCAACTCGTTACGCATTCAAAAGCAATAACGAAAGGCTGACAAAAAAGCCTCCGGTTGATGAGACCGGAGGCTTTTTTGTGTACCAAAGGTGGGAATCGAACCCACACTCCCGGAGGAACACGATTTTGAGTCGTGCGCGTCTACCAATTCCGCCACTTTGGCTTGTGTCCGTTCGGCCTAACGCTGAACGGGCTGCAAATATGTAGATTGTTTCCTTTTTCTCAAAAAAGGCCTTTGCTTTTGGCGATGCGAATCCGGTATCGCACCGCATTGGCAATGAGACTGAGCCCGGCCATAAATACGCAGAGGCTTGCCGTGCCCCCGGTTATCCATTCGGCAGGAGTGGCCCCCGCGTGCTTCCAGTGGGAAACTTCCAGCGTCAGGCAGAGACCACCGCCCGTGAGCACGGCCCCCAGGCCACCATACGTCAGCCAGCGAATTTTCAGAGCTTGAATAGTCATCTCACACGTCAGGTTACATCTATGTACGAAATGAGCGAAAATGCTTCCGGCTGGCGGGCAAACAGTTTTTTCACCTGCACCCATACTTTGCCAAAAAGTTCGGATTTGCGATATCGATCTAGGCTCTCCTCCTCATCCCAACAGCTGAGCGTGGTAAAGCTGGTTTTTTCATGCACATCCTGCAACAACTGCAACTGCCGACAACCCGAAAAACTCCGAATCTGGCCCTTGTGTCTGTTAAATATTTCCAGAAATTCATTTGCACCCGCTTCGGTGAAATGCATCCGGACGATTCGAATCAGCATGTTATTCGTGAATTTGTATTCCGAAGGTATGAACTTTTTATCTTTCCTGGGATCGGTACTCTTGGCCGCAAATTTAACTTTCGTATCTGGTTGGTGCATTTTCGAAAGTCAGGTGAGCTCATGGTTTATATTTTGCCGCTGGACGCAGGATAGCAGGTTTCGCATGTCTTCATTCTCGGCGGTGCACCACGCGCATCAACTATTCATCAAAAAGTATTGCCACTGGGCTGTCGTAAAAGAGACCGAGCAACTCGCTTGCGTGGCCTTTGTAGATGCCGATTTCCAGCAAGTTCAGGCTATTAAATACAATGAAACAATCTCCTTGTTCCGTTTGGTCGTATCGGCTGTGAATGCGCCTGAATTTTTCCCCGCCAAATTGAATGGTATAGCCGCGATCTTTACTCAGCACATCGAATGCTGATTTGGGTATGTTTGTGATCAGATTTCCAAAATGGTCAACGCGTATCACGTGGCCGGAAATAATCTTCTTGGTTGCCTTAACGTGGCGGTCAGTCATTTTTCTGAAGTTCGGTACGTGTTGCCCGAGGCTGCTGATGGCCACGCCGCTGGCAAGCCGGGCAGCAGCTGGTGCAAAAATATCTCGTTCTGCAAACGTGGACTGGATCGGATTTACTTTGTTCAGAGCAACGACCTGGTGTGGTGATTTTTCGGAAATCAAACCCAACAGCCCGTGATCGGCGCAAACAAAGTAATGATCCTCCAATAGAACCGCGAGATAGGCATCATCGCGCCTCGCGTGTGCATCTATACCAACCAGGTGCACAGTGTTCTTTGGAAAATCCCGGAATACGGATTTGAGTACGTAAGCCCCGTGGGCAATGTCGCAGGGCACAATCTGATGGCTGATGTCTACCAGCGTTATGCCGGGATTTATGCTAAGGATTCGGGCCTTAATGGCGGCAACATAGAAGTCGGATTCACCCGAGTCGGTCAACAACGTTACAATAGCCATTCGGAATAAACGATACCGCTTCTTTTCGAAGCTGGGTTTTGAGTATTTTTGTAGTCAAAAGTAAATCATTTCAATCACACTTTCATTGATCGAAAAAACCATTTCACTCGAGGATATTTCGCTGATCGATTTTTTGGGTACTGAGAATCGCAACGTGAATGAATTGTCTGTAGCCTTTCCGCGCAGTCGGATAATTTCGCGTGGAAACGAGATTCTGGTCAAGGGGGATGCCTCGGAGGTCATCCAAATCACCGATGTGCTGAATGCCTTGATCGATCACCTTCATCAGTTTGGCCGGGTTACACCAGAGAATGTACGTGGCTACATTGCCCAGGAACGAACGGAATTTGTTCCCGATGATGCACCGGATGGTGTGTTACTGTATGGCACGAGGGGTAACCCCATCAAAATAAAAACTGTTAACCAACAGAAGCTCGTGCAAAACGTTCGGGTACACGACTTAGTATTTGCATTGGGTCCCGCCGGAACCGGTAAGACGTATGTATCGGTAGCGCTGGCTGTGCGCGCTCTTAAAAATAAGCAGGTGAAAAAGATCATCATCACGCGTCCGGCTGTGGAAGCGGGTGAAAACCTGGGATTTTTGCCAGGTGATCTGAAAGAAAAGATCGATCCCTACCTGCGGCCAATTTACGACGCGTTGAATGATATGGTTCCCTTTGAAAAATTACGGTTTTACATGGAGCGCGAAACGATTGAAATAGCACCACTGGCCTACATGCGGGGACGCACACTGAATAACGCGTTTATCTTGTTGGATGAAGCGCAAAACACGACACCCATGCAAATGAAAATGTTCCTTACCCGTATGGGTCCCGATTCTAAAATGATTGTTACCGGTGATACATCGCAGATTGACCTCCCCTCCAATCAAAAATCAGGTTTACGTGAAGCGGTCCGTATTCTGAAAGATGTCTCCGGGATCGGGTTTGTGGAGTTAAATGAACGCGATGTGGTTCGTCATAAACTCATCAGGCATATTATTGAAGCTTATAACCGGCATACGCCTGGCGCACAGGGGTAGGTTTGCGCATTCCCGAAATTGGCGATATCTTCCATCATGTTACGGTGGGCCGGTTTTCCATTTGTTCGAATAACGCTCGTTTTCATAGCAGGTGTGCTTCTCGCGATTTTCGAGGTGCTGCCCCTGGAACAGGACTTGGCCTTTTCGTTGGTTCCTGTACTATTGCTAACGTTTATAGCGATGCGGTGGTACCCCGCACGGCGTGTGCGAAAATGGAGTGGTACCGTTGGTTTGTTGACGATCCACCTCCTTGGATTTATCAGTGTAATCGTGAATACGGCAACGCTGCGTCCGGAACAACTGATCCATGTTGAAGGCGAACCAGACTACTATCTGGCGCGGATCGCCTCCTATCCCCACGAAAAGGAAAAAACGTGGAGGCACGAGGCCACAGTAGAACACGTACACGTTGGTGAGGCGTGGCAGCGGGTATCAGGCAAAATCCATATTTACCAGTCCCGTCGGGGTAGTACTGCTCCATTTGCATATGGCGATATGTTGCTCATCATGGGATCGCCGCAACGGGTACGCGGGCCCATCAACCCGGGTGAGTTCGACTATCAACGGTTCCTGTCGTATCGAAACATTTTTCATCAGCATCACGTGGCGGCCGGTCAGGTGCGCTGGATTGGTAACCGCCCGGGTAACCCGGTGATGGCCATGGCCATGCAGGCGCGGAGTTGGTCGGAAACACAAATCGACTCGCTGCTGTCGGGCGATCGTGAGCGGGCCGTTGCCAAAGCGTTCATTTTGGGAATTACGGATGGGCTGGATAACGAGCTGACAGCCGCCTATTCCGCCACGGGCGCCATGCATGTACTGGCCGTATCGGGTTTGCACGTGAGTATTATCTATGCGATTTTGCTGGTGTTATTACGGCCGCTCCGCCACGTGCGCCACGGCATCGCATTTCAGGCTGGACTAGCT
>CANGUI010000137.1 GCA_947457025.1 Flammeovirgaceae bacterium
CGAGTGGATCACGCCACTGTTGTTGCCGGTCTGATGGCGGGCAACCGACTTTTCTTTTTCGATAATCGCCAGTTTGATTCCGGGGCGCTCTTTCTTGAGTTGCAGCGCGGTGGCCAAGCCCACGATGCCGCCGCCAACAATTACCACATCGAATTGCATCTGAAGTTATTTTTTTCGGCTGAGTGTGTTCATCAGGATAGGTTCCATACCTGGCGGTACCAGATTTTCTGGCACAAGTTCGGAAGTTTCCAACTGTGTAATTTCGCTGAAGGAGTCATAAATATTCAGGTAGCCGGCCGGCATTCAACGTACCTCGATTGCACGACTGGCCAGAGGCAAGTCATGAAGCTATGGTGCCATCGTGCCACCAACTGCATTAACCTGATGTTCTCTATCTGCGTTTGGCTTGTTTCTTCGATTTTTTTACTGACGATTTAGCCTTTCCTTTTTTGGTTACCTTTTTAGCCGGTTTAGATGCTTTCACAACTTTTTTTGCAGCCATTTTCTTCACAACTTTTTTCTTGTCGGCCTTTTTCACCGGCTTCCGGTTAGCGGTCTTCTTCGGCGAAGTTGCCGCGCTTTTTGCTTTTGTTTTCGCCGCGCCGGAGGCAGATTTTTTCGCTGCAGGTTTCGCAGGCGCCTTGCGCACCGCCAGAGAAGCCGCCATCAGATTGAGAGCCGAACCTGCTTTAAACCAACCGATCTGCCCTGCATTGTACGTATGATTGACCTTTATTGTGTCCGAGGTACCGTTCGCATGCCGCAACACTATCGTCAACTGCTTGTCAGGTGCAAACGAGTTCAAATCAACAATATCGATGGTATCGTCCTCCTGCACTTTGTCGTAGTCCGCTTCATTGGCGAACGTCAGCGCCAGCATGCCTTGCTTTTTAAGATTGGTTTCGTGGATGCGCGCAAAACTTTTCACCAAGATGACTTTAATGCCGAGATGTCGCGGCTGCATGGCTGCATGCTCCCGCGATGAACCTTCGCCGTAGTTATGGTCACCCACTACCATGGTGCTTACGCCGGCAGCCTTGTATGCGCGTTGGGTAGCGGGTACCGGGCCATACTCGCCGGTGAGTTGATTCTTCACGGAATCTGTCTTGTCGTTAAAATAATTCACTGCGCCGGTGAGCGTGTTGTTGGCGATGTTATCCAGGTGGCCGCGGAATCGCAGCCACGGGCCCGCCATCGAGATGTGGTCGGTTGTGCATTTGCCCTTCGCCTTGATCAACAATTTCAGGCCAGAAAAATTTTTACCATCCCACGCTGTAAAGGGACTCAGGGCCTGGAGCCGTTGCGACTTGGGGTCGATCTTAACCTGTACATTTTTCCCGTCTTTCGCCGGAGCGATGTACCCCGGATCCTTTACGTCGTACCCTTTCGGGGGATGTTCGGCGCCGCTGGGTTCATCCAATTTTACCTGCTGTCCCTCACTGTTTGGGAGGGTATCTTTCAGCGGATTGAAAGTGAGATCGCCTGCGATGGCCAGCGCGGTAACAATTTCGGGAGATGCTACGAACGAGTGTGTATTTGGATTGCCGTCATTACGCTTGGCAAAATTGCGGTTGAACGATGTGATGATGGAATTTTTGCGGTTGGGATCGTCTGTGTGACGGGCCCATTGCCCGATACAGGGGCCGCAGGCATTAGCTAACACCACACCGCCCATTTTATCAAAGACGTTCAGGAATCCATCCCGCTCGACCGTATACCGAACCTGCTCCGAGCCGGGCGTAATCGTAAACTCCGCCTTCGCCTGTAGTTTCTTATCCACCGCTTGCTTCGCCAGGCTTGCAGCACGCGAGATGTCTTCATATGAAGAATTGGTGCACGAACCAATCAGTCCTACTTCCAGTCGTTCCGGCCAGCCGTTCTTTCGAACCTCATCGGCAAACTGGCTGATGGGCGTAGCGCGGTCGGGAGTAAATGGCCCGTTGATATGGGGCTCCAGAGACGAGAGGTCAATCTCAATTACCTGATCAAAATACTTTTCGGGATGGGCGTAGACCTCGGGATCACCGGTGAGGAGGTCTTTGATCCGGTCGGCCAGGTCTGCAACCTGAGCGCGCCCGGTACCGCGGAGGTATTGAGCCATCTTCGCATCGTATCCAAAGGTGGAGGTCGTGGCCCCGATTTCTGCACCCATGTTGCAGATGGTGCCTTTTCCCGTACATGAAAGTGAAATCGCGCCGGGTCCAAAGTACTCCAGAATGGCACCTGTGCCACCCTTTACTGTCAGGATACCGGCTACTTTCAAGATCACGTCTTTTGCCGATGCCCAGCCGCTGAGTTTGCCGGTCAGGTGTACGCCAATCAGTTTTGGAAACTTCAACTCCCAGGGCATGCCGCTCATCACATCCACCGCATCAGCCCCGCCAACTCCGATCGCCACCATGCCCAAACCGCCCGCGTTTACTGTGTGCGAGTCGGTTCCAATCATCATACCTCCCGGAAAAGCATAGTTTTCAAGAACAACCTGGTGAATGATGCCCGCCCCGGGCTTCCAAAATCCGATGCCGTATTTGTTTGAAACAGACTCCAGGAAACCGAACACTTCACCACTGGCGGTGAGCGATTCGGCCAGGTCCTGCTTGGCGCCATTTTTTGCCAAAATCAGGTGGTCGCAATGCACGGTAGACGGAACCCGTACTTTTGGAATTCCGGCCGACATAAACTGGAGTAGCGCCATTTGGGCGGTGGCGTCTTGCATGGCCACGCGGTCGGGTGCAAAATCAACGTACGATTTGCCGCGCCCGAAGTTCTCCAACTTCTTATCCGCATGGAGGTGGGCGTAAAGAATCTTTTCGGTGAGCGTCAGCGGGCGGTTCAGTTTTTTTCGGGCTGCCGCAACGCGACGGGGGAACAGGCTATACACCTGCTTAATCATGTCTAAGTCGAACACCATAATGTTTGTGTTAAAAAGAGAGCGCTAAGCTAACAAATTTTCGCGCGTTTTTAAGAACATTTGTTGAGCCTTGAGCCGGTTCGTAGCTCCAAAGTAACACCAAAAAAGAAGTGTGAGGACGATCCCCACACCCTTGTTACCCTTATTTGGGCGCGTTGATATAGTTCAGGTACTCCCGCTTGACGTTCTCGTCTTTAAATTTGCCATTGAAGTACGCGGTACCGGTTTTGCTATTGGTGTCGCCAACTCCGCGCGACGCTACACACATGTGGTTGGCATCCACGACAACGGCAACACTATCCGTGTGGAGAACACGCTCCAACTCACGCCCGATCTGTACAGTCAGCCGCTCTTGTACTTGCGGTCTTTTTGCGTAATACTGCACAATACGGTTAATCTTTGAGAGCCCGATTACCTTTCCTCCTGAAAAATAAGCCACGTGTGCTTTTCCATAGATCGGTACGAAATGGTGCTCGCAGTGGGAATAGAACGTGATGTCTTTTTCGACCAGCATCTGGTTGTAATTGTATTTGTTTTCGAACAGGCGCGCTACCGGGCGATTTTTGGGGTTGAGCCCGCTGAATACTTCTTTCACAAACATTTTGGCTACGCGGCGTGGCGTGCCACTCAGGCTGTCATCAGTAAGATCCAACCCCAGTGTCTGCATAATGTTACGGAAGTGTTGCTCAATCTTATCGATCTTTTCCTCATCGGTCAGATCAAACGCATCCGGGCGCATGGGGGTGTCCCAGGAGGTCAGGAGGTGTTCTTCATCGAGATCAGAGGGGTCGTAAGGCTTGATCGGACGAATCTTGGCGGCGGCTTCTTTGGTACTCATGTATTGGGGGTTAATGGGCGGGGTAATCAACAAAATTTCGCTCTGTTTCGTACAGCCGCACCCGTAAATCAAACTTCGTGTCTATGTGTTGTCGTAAAATTCGCCAAACCACCACAGCTATGTTTTCGGCTGTGGGGTTCAGCGTTTTGAAATATGCCGTGTCTAAGTTAAGGTTTTTATGATCAAAAGCAGCAATAACTTTCTCGCGGATTACATCACTGAGTACCTTCATGTCGATGACGTACCCAGTTTCGGGGTCAGGTTCACCGGTCACGGTCACGATCAAATCATAATTGTGCCCATGAAAATTGGGATTATTACATTTTCCGAAAACGATTTGATTCCGTTCATCGGACCACTCGGGGTTGTGCAGCCGATGAGCGGCATTGAAATGTTCAAGTCGGGAAACAGCTACCTTCATTTTAGTTAAACAGCACCCGGTAGCGAAAGTTCAACAAACCCGAAATTATTTGCGAACCGCAGCGGGTTTGTTTTGTTTTTTGAGGTTTAGTTTTGGGGTATGCAGAATATCGGCATCGTTATCGCACTCCTGGCCATCGCCATCGCACTTGCGCAAGTTACAGACCGCATCAGGGTACCATATCCGATCTTGCTGGTGCTCGTTGGCATTGCTGTTGGCTTGATCCCCGGGCTCCCGCCCGTTTTTCTTGACCCGGACGTGGCTTTTCTCGTTTTTCTTCCCCCGGTGTTGTATGCGGCCGCCTGGAACACATCATGGCCAGACTTTAAAGCTTCTGCGCGCCCGATTTCACTTTTAGCGATAGGCTGCGTATTGTTTACCACTACCATGATCGCGGTAGTTGTACACTATTTGATCCCCGGCTTTGGATGGCCCGAAGCTTTTGTACTTGGGGCCATTATCTCACCTCCGGATGCTGTTGCCGCCACCGCAGCAACCAAAGGACTTGGTGTGCCGAAGCGGGTCATCACCATTTTGGAGGGCGAGAGCCTCGTGAATGATGCCACCGGCCTGATTGCTTATCGGTATGCGATCTCAGCCACGGTTACCGGGAACTTTATATTTTGGCTCGCGGGCGTCAACTTCCTATACGTTGCCGTTGTTGGTCTTGTCGTTGGCTTTTTGGTAGGTATAGCGATTTACTACATCCACCGCATCACGCCAGATAATGCCACCAGCGATACAGCACTAACCTTGATCACGCCCTACATCGCCTACCTGTTGGCAGAAGAATTACAGGGCTCAGGGGTGCTGGCTGTAGTGGTGGCAGGTCTTTACCTCAGCCCGCGTTCATCCGAGTTTTTCAACTCCCAAACGCGCATTCAGGCCTATGCCGTGTGGGACATTATCATTTTTGTACTTAATGGTTTGATCTTCATCCTGATCGGACTACAACTGCCCCTCGTGCTGGCCAACATCAAGGCGTATTCCATCTGGACGCTGTTGGGCTACGGCATGGCCGTTAGCCTGGCTACTATTCTGGTGCGGATTATCTGGGTGTATCCCGGTGCCTACCTTCCGCGTTGGCTCAGCCGGACCATACGCGAGCGCGAACCGGAAACCAACATCCGATCGGTAACGATTGTGGCGTGGTCGGGGATGAGGGGAATCGTGTCGTTAGCGGCTGCACTGGCCTTGCCGCTCACTTTAGGGCGTGACACGCCATTTCCCAATCGCGATATCATCATCTTCTTAACCTTCTGTGTGATTTTTGCCACACTCGTGCTGCAGGGACTGACGCTGCCGCCGCTGGTCCGTTGGCTCGGGCTAAAGCCCGATACCCGCCAAGGCGAGGAAGAGCAACGCACCCGCCTGTTTCTTGCCACCTCCATCATCGAACACATTGAAGAGAACTACTCGTTGGCGTTGAGCGCTGAGGTGCTGGCGTTGATTAAAGGCCGCTACGAATTGCGGGTCGAACGTATCCAGAAAGACCGCCCCGCACGGAAGCTGTCGGATGACCAGATGACCGAGTATCACCGAATCCAAATGGAGCTAATCAGCAAGGAGCGGGATATGATTCTTCAGCTGCG
>CANGUI010000138.1 GCA_947457025.1 Flammeovirgaceae bacterium
CGAATGGCCAAAGATGATTTACTCGCCCTCGATTTTAAGAAAGACAAAAACAAACAACTAGAATGAACCGCTTGATATATCTATTTTTACTGTTCGGCATCAGTCATGTTGCCATCGCGCAAAGCAAACCTGCCGATACCATTGTGGTAAAAATCGGGAACGCCAGCAAGATGGTGCTCACGATTAACGACCGGCGCGATTTGGAAACCATGAAGTACTATAACTTTCAGGCGCTGATGAGCGACTTGATTAAACGCCTGGAAGAATCGGACACAATTAAACAGCCTAAACCTGCCGACGCATATCGCCAGCCGCTTGAAAAACCAGATACGGGAACTCCGCAATCTTCGCTCATGGACTCAGCCCGTTCTACCGACGAGGTTTGGTATTCAACATGGCCGCACCGCAAAATCCGTAAATACAATCCAGAAAGACGCACAACCCATTCATTCAACTTTGACCTTGGTACAAACAACTATCTGCAGGGCGGCAATTTTGTGGACGGCTCCAACAGTGCCTATACCGTACGCCCATGGGGCTCCTGGTACGTGGGCCTTAACTCCATACAGCGCACGCGGCTGGCAAATAAGTTGTTTGTGGAATGGGGTGCGGGCGTGAGTTGGTATAATTTCAAATTTCAAAACGATAACCTGCGGGTATTTAAAACACCCGACGAGGTTACATTCGTAGAAGACAGCCGCGGTTTCAATGCCGTAAAAAGCAAACTCACCGCCACCTACATTAACGCCTCACTGGTACCCGTGCTCGACTTTGGCGGCAACCGAAGAAAGCCAAGTTTGGTGGACGGTTACAACGGTGCAAGTTCGCTGCGTGTAGGAGCAGGAGTGTATGCCGGTTACCGGATTGCCAGCTACACCAAATTTGTGTACGATGATGGCGGTGACAACCGCAGAGACCGCGACAACGACAATTACTACCTCAACAATCTGCGGTACGGGGTGCGCGTGCAAGTTGGTTTTGATGACGTAGACTTCTTTTTCAACTATGACCTGAACGACCTCTTTTTTGCCAACCGCGGCCCGCAGTTGAATGCATTTAGCTTCGGGGTAACCTTCTAATTCGTGGTACACAAGTAGACCTTGCGTAACAATTACTTACAATTGTTAGGCAAGTCGTTCTTCTTTTTGTGTTGTCAAATTTGCAGAACCTCTGGAAGTTAGCTCGTTCTTACGTACCTTTCAGGTGAAAATATTTTTTCATCTTTCCTATGGACGTGGCGAATTTATCCCGCAAAGAACAAGTGATCCGGGCAGCGGCTGCCCTTTTTCGGGAGAAAGGATATGTGGCAGCTTCTATGCGCGATCTCGCGCAAAAACTTGGTATTGAAGCGGCCAGTTTGTACTCTCATATCAAATCAAAAGAAGAGATCCTGCATAGTTTGTGTTTCGATATGGCAGCTGAGTTTCGCAAGTCGCTGGATGCCGTGGAGCAGTTGCCGGCGCCGGCCAGTGAAAAACTGCGGCAAGGCATCATCGGCCACATCGAGGTTATGGCAAAAGATCTCATCGCATCGGCCGTCTTCATGAATGAACACCGCCATCTCAGCCAACCTTACCTGCGCGACTTTCTGCTGTTGCGCATCAACTACATCAACCGGTTTAAAAGCATCATCGAAGAAGGCGTGCGCAGTGGTGACTTCAAAGATACGATCGATAAAAAACTGGCTGTGATGACCCTGTTTTCATCCCTCAACTGGATGCCCCAATGGTATGACCCCGGCAGTGACATCAATTCCAGCGAATTGGGTGAACAACTGGCCGATATGCTGGTGAATGGACTCAAAAAGGGCCGTTAAACCCCTCCTTTAGTACCGTCATTTTTTGCCCGGGAAGCAAACTTCCTCGCCTCTTCTTTGTTATCTTTGCAAACGATTGTTAGGTACGAACCAATCAAAAAGACAAAAACGGTATGTACGGAGGCGGCACCATTTTCGAAAATATAAAAGGAACTGAACTCGAAAACGAAGATCCGGGGCAACTGGCGGCCTTCGAAGCGCGTATCGACCGCGGGGAAAAGATTGAGCCCAGAGACTGGATGCCCGCGCTGTATCGGAAGCAATTGATCCGCATGATTGAGCAGCACGCCCATAGCGAAATTATTGGTGCGCTGCCGGAAGGGACATGGATTACCCGGGCACCCGGTTTTAAAAGAAAAATGGCGCTCATGGCCAAAGTGCAAGACGAAGTGGGCCACGCGCAACTGCTCTACAGCGCAGCGGAGACGCTGGGTAAGCCGCGCGAGCAGATGATTGATGATTTGATCAACGGCAAGTCGAAATACTCCAACATCTTTAATTACCCCGCCTTCACCTGGGCCGATTCGTGTTTCATCTCGTGGCTGGTGGACGCGGGGGCCATCGTAAACCAATTAGCAAATGCGAAGGGCAGCTACGGTCCGTACTGCAGGGCGCTCGACCGAATCTGCGCGGAAGAGTCGTTTCATTTGAAATACGGGCACCATTGCGTGATTTACCTGGCCACGGGCACTGCAATTCAACGTGCCATGTTTCAGGAAGCACTAGACCGCTGGTGGGCACCGATGATGCATTTCTTTGGTCCGTCCGACAATATCTCGGCCCACACCGAAACACTGATGCGCTGGAAAGTGAAAATGGCCACTAACGATGATATGCGCAACCAATTCCTGGACATGTATGTACCCAAGATCTGGGAACTGGGTTTCACGATTCCTGATCCAAACCTGCGCAAAAACGAAACAACCGGCCGGTGGGAATACACGGAACCTGACTGGGATGAGTTCAAACGCGTCATCAATGGCGATGGCCCCTGCAACAAAGAACGGCTGGCTGTACGCCGGATTGCCGAGGAGCGCGGGCGGTGGGTACGCGAAGCATTGCAGTCGAAACAAAACGTGTATGTAACGCCGCTGGCCTGAGTGCCATGAAGGTTGTGTCTCTCGATCCACGCGTCAACCGCCTTCCGGAAATCAGCGGTATCGACAGCATTTCCCGTAAAGCACCGCTTGATCAGTTTGGTACTTACGAAGTTTTTGTTCAACCGAAAGAAGGTAAGCCGTTTCAACACGAAGGCATCGTACATGCTCCCAACCTTGAACTTGCATTTTTGCTGGCCAAAGAAACCCTGACACGCCGCTTCATGTGTTCCTCCATTTTTGTTACTGATACCCGAAACGTATTTGTTTCGCCCACCACGGAGAACGACCAAAATGTCTATGACCTGATCCCATCCGCCGGCCCCGCACAGGGTAATGCCCGGCCATATGAGATCTTTCACTTGTTCAAAAGGGGTAAACAACATGTGCATGCAGGACAGGTGGCCGCCACTTCTCCGCAGGAGGCCATGTGGATCGGGGGACAATCCCTCCGAGCCGGAAAAATGATTTATAATGTGTGGGCTGCCCCTACAGACACGTTTCGCTTTACCCGCGACGAAGAAAGAGATCTTTGGCTCACGTTGCCCGAAAAAAAATTCCGGGATGCGGCCGCCTACAAAGCGGGTGATAAATTGAAAACCTTTTTGGAGAAAAAATGAATGTTGCCCGTTTGATTCGCTTGATGGAATCGATCAGTGCTGTCGTCACGGTCATGGGGGCGGCCATCAGGATTCTCCATGTGCTGCCTGCCTGGGATAAGATGATGCACGTTGGCATTCTATTGTTTTTGATGACCGAAACTATCCGCTATCGATTTAGCATGCCCGTAAAATCGTGGCAGCACCACGTCCGCTTCACCGCGTACGTTGCGAGTATTTTGCTGATGGGATTGACCTGGGTATTCGGTGTAGACCTTTTCCCGTTTGTTCTGCTTTTGCTTACCATTGCCTTCTCGTTGCAGGTGTTTTCACCCACCCGAACTTCTGCGACATGAATACTGCAGCGTTAAAAGAACTGCTTTACAAGATGGCAGACGACCAATTGATTCTGGGGCACCGCAACTCGGAGTGGACCGGCTTCGGCCCGCTTTTGGAAGAAGACATCGCCTTTTCATCCATGGCGCAGGATAAAGTTGGTCAAAGCTATGCCCTCTATCAGTTGCTTCACGCGCTGGGGGAACAGGCGCCCGACACGGTTGCCTTCACCCGCAACGCTCCCCAGTTTCATAATTGCCAGTTCGTGGAATTGCCCAACGAAGAGTACGATTTCAGCCTCATCCGCCATTTTCTTTTCGATACGGCTGAAGCCGTCCGGTTCGATATGCTGACGCAATCACGGTACGAACCGCTGGCCCAACTGGCAAAAAAAATCCGCGGTGAACTGCGCTATCACACCCTGCACGCCAACACCTGGATCCGGCAACTCGGCTCGGCAACAGAAGAAAGCATCAGCCGGCTGCAGGCTGCGCTCGATAAAGCTTTTCCGTTTGCGCTTGGAATCTTTGAACCGTCTCCTTTCGAAGATCAACTCATCGAAGAACAACTTTTTGCCGGCGAACAGGCGCTGCGTCTACGTTGGCTTGAACGGGTGCAGACCATCCTGGCCGAAACATCCCTCCACCTGCCGGATGTGACGTTGACTACCCCTGAATTTGGTGGTCGAAACGGGCATCACACCGAACATCTGCAACCGTTGCTGGATGAGATGAGCGCAGTATTTCGCATTGACCCCACCGCTGAATGGTAGTTAGCCCAACGATCGAACAAATCCGCGAATGGCTGGACGAAGTGAAAGATCCGGAGATCCCGGTTCTTTCCCTAATTGACTTGGGCGTGATTACACAAATCAACCTGAGCGATCATGAGGTTCGTGTTGAGATGACTCCGACATTTGTTGGCTGTCCGGCGATGGACTATATGCAGCGTGAGGTGATTGAATGCCTTCAGCGGCGCGGCATTGATCAGCCGGTGGTGGAAATCAATTTCCGCGAGGCCTGGAGCTCAGACAAAATTTCTGAAAAAGGAAAAGCGGCACTCAAAAAATACGGACTAGCCCCCCCACCCGATAATTCGCTCTTCACAGATTTGGAAATTCTGGAGCGTGCGCAATGCCCGCGCTGTGGTGGCGATAACACAGAACTCAAGAGCCCCTTTGGTCCCACGCTGTGCCGGGCCATTTACTATTGCCACAGTTGCCGGGAAGCCTTCGAACAGTTTAAGCCAGTTTGACCCAGAGCTGAAACTGGTCTGTCACCCTGTTCGATCGTTCGAGATACAAGGGCGAAGAGAAAACAAGCACATCAAACCCTACCCCGACAACATGTTCCGTCATCGCATAACTCAAGCCATTCGACTGTATCGGAATTGACGCATCAGCATAGTCCATGTTTAGGGATGGAATCTTTGAAGCAGTAAAACCACTCGCATAACCACCCAGGCAAAAAAAAAGGCCACCCGTAAGGCAGCCTTTTTCAATTCGCTGGTGGGAGGCCTAGTACCGATAATATTCCGGTTTGAACGGACCGCTCACCTCCACCCCGATGTACCGGGCTTGTTCGGGTGTCAGTTCCTCAAGTTCTACACCGATTTTCTTCAGGTGCAGGTAGGCCACCTTCTCATCCAGATGCTTGGGGAGTGTGTACACCTTGTTTTCGTATTTGTCGGAGTGATTCCACAGTTCAATCTGCGCGAGTGTTTGATTCGAAAAAGAATTCGACATTACGAAGGACGGATGGCCCATGGCGCAGCCGAGGTTAACCAGTCGCCCCTCGGCCAGTAGAATCACCTCACGTCCGTTTTTCAGTGTGTAGATGTCAACCTGCGGCTTGATGGTATCTTTTTTCGCATTTTTATTCA
>CANGUI010000139.1 GCA_947457025.1 Flammeovirgaceae bacterium
ACCCCGTCGGGCAGCGGCACTCTACAGGTGAAAGCAACGTGTGAAACCCACCATCTTGTTTCCCTTTTCGGTCAATACTGATTTTCGTGAAGGATTGATCTGGGCCGAAGAACTGGCGCAGCGCATGTTGGGTACCCTCATACTATTCACGGCAATCGCGCAGCCAACGGAAGAACAAGTGGTCCGCGTGTACGAAGCCGTGCTCCGCGCTCAGGGCCACCCAAGCCGTTTGAAACGACAACCACCGCGGGTTAGACCCAGCATTCGGATTGAGACCGGCAGCCTGCCAGACGCCATCCGCGACCATTTGCAGGCTAATCTGGTAGACATACTCGTGCTGGACCCGCACCTGCCAGCCGCGATCGCGCAGCTGGAAACCCAACTGGTACAAGCCGCAAACAGTACCATTCTGCTTCAGGCCGACGGCGGCGCGCCAAGCCCCTCCCGATCTTTTTTTGCCCGCCTGCAACAAGCGAAAATTCATAAACTCCCCGACCACGTTTACCAAACATTAAGCAACGACCCCGGATTTTTTAATTTGGTGAGAGCCATGTTTCGCCGGTAGTATGCATACCGGCTTGCGCCGGCGCGGGTATCGGGAAGAAGGTTGGGTATCCGAACGCCCGATGCCACACGCCGCGGCAATGAAAAGCCAATTTCTATCGAAGTGTGAAATGCCTAACTTGCCCACGCTAATTTTCTGTGATCATAAATCCAATTCATAAACAACCGCGAGACAGCTTTTGGCACACAAACACCGCGGCTGCCACGTGAACCAGCATCAATGAAAAAATCATTGAAAACGTCATCCGTCAATACCTGGTTACTAGTCTCTGTCGGGCTGACGCTCATCAGTGCGGTAATCACCTATCTCAACGTGCTGGAAAAGAAACGGTCGCAGGAACGGATCACCCACACCTATGAAACAATCCTGACGTCAACCGAAGTTTTTTCGCTGCTGAAGGATCTTGAGACCGGCCAGCGTGGATTTTTGCTAACGGGAGACTCCAGTTTCCTTGATCCCTACCAGCAGGCACTCCGCACGGTTGACTCCGACATTCGCAAGATGCAACGGCTCACCAGCGACAACGACGAAGAGCAGCGCATTATGAACCGGTTGATTAACCTGGTGGAGGCAAAAAAAAACTACATCCGATCCAGCTTTGCTATTCTGAGGCAACGGGGCGCAGATAGCGCTGCTGCCTTCATCGCAAATAAATTCGGCAAGGTTACCATGGACAGCCTGCGGGTTAACCTCCGTGAAGTGATCCGCTATGAGCAGGAAGAGTTGGCCGAACAAAATCAATCCTTAGACCGCCTGTACTTCATTTCGAATGTCATCCGTTTTTCCAGTTTCACCCTGATCGGGATGGTTTCGGTATTTGCCTATCTGACCTTGCGTAAAAAAGAACAGGTAAACGAACAACTCCTAACGGATTTGCATGATCTGAACCAAAGCCTGGAAGAAAAAGTGGCCGAGCGCACCCACCAGCTGCAATCCGAAAAAGAGTATTCGGAAACACTCAACAAGGAACTGCACGTGAAACTTGCTGAGGTACGCCAGCTGCACGACCGGCTGCTGGAACGTACCCGCAGCCTGCTGAAGTTAAACGAAGAAAAAGACCGCTTTTTTGAAGTGACCACACATGACCTCAAGGCCCCGCTGGTTGGCATTGCCGGTATACTCCGGCTGATGGAGCTCGATAAAAACAGCATCACCACTCAACAACAAGACTATGTTAAATTGATGCAGACTACAGTGGCCAGCCTGCAAAGCATGATAACTAATCTTCTCGAAGCCAACCGCATTGAACAAGGCATGACTACCGTGGTGGAGCGCAAAGTTGATCTTGCCGAAGTTACCCGCCTCGCGGTGCAAGCCTGCCAGCCGTGGGCATCCGAAAAGCAAATCAACCTGCAAACGGAAACTTCTTTTACGCATCCCATCATGACAGACCCCGAGATCATCACCCGCATACTTCAAAATGTACTCTCGAATGCCATCAAATTCAGCGCAGCCCACACAACAGTACGTGTTACGGTTGCAGAAGAGGAACACCGGTGGCTGATGGAAATTGCTGATCAGGGCCCTGGCTTTCAGAAGGACGAACTGGATGTTATCTTCCGGAAATTTCAACGCCTGAAAGCACAACCAACAGGAGGCGAGACCTCCTCAGGCCTTGGTTTGTGGATTGTAAAACGGTTGTGCGATTTACTCGAGGGGTCTATATCGATCGACAGCACCGGTGGTGTTGGCACGCGTTTTCGGATATTTTTTCCCAAAAACTGAGGTTCGGGTATTTCAGATGAAAACTGATTTACGATTTTTGCACCCCGAAAGGTTATTCTCGAATTAACATTAAATCGGGTGAATACGACAACGATACAAAACCGCGATTTCACGTATTACCAATGGGCCATCTACCTGGCAGGGTTTACCATCGTATACAATCTGGCTGAGGGTTTGGTCGCCACCATCTTTGGCTACTCGGATGAAACGCTGGCCCTTTTCGGATTTGGTATCGACAGTTTCATCGAAATGATTTCCGGGGTTGGTATCCTGGTCATGATCATGCGCATCCGCACCCATCCGGCCAGCGAACGCTCACCTTTCGAAAAAACAGCTCTGCGCGTGACGGGCTACTCCTTCTACCTGTTAGCGGTTGGCCTGTGCATCACGGGTGCGTTCACCATTTATGCGGGCATCCAACCCACTACAACGTGGTGGGGTGTGGTTATTTCCGGCGTATCCATTTTAGTTATGATGGCCCTGGTCTATGGCAAAGTGAAAACCGGGCGACGCCTGAACAGTGACGCCATACTCGCAGATGCCAATTGCACGAAGGTTTGTATCTACATGTCGGTGGTTTTGCTGGCCTCCAGTGGCATTTATGAGCTCACAGGTTTTGCCTATGCAGATGTACTCGGCACGGCGGGCCTGGCGTGGTTCGCGTTGCGCGAGGGGAAAGAATGTTTCGAAAAAGCACGGCGCAACACACATTGCGGATGCGCACACGAATAGCCAAAAGATAATCCTCAGCAAACTGATGAGACTGTCAGTGCTTTCGCGATCAACCATCGATCGTTTGCCCGTTTATCTTACCTCATCTGGTAACGAAAACCCTCTTGCAACACAAGCAAACACCCGGCCGAATGGCTGCGATCGTTCCAAACGTTTACAGACCCGATCGTAATTTGGCCGGGAATCGTTCAAAAGCACACGGATCGGATTATCCAGAAACCCCGGATGTACACACTCCCCCGGGGCCAACAACCCGGCAGCCCGTAACCGGACTAATTCTCTGCTGAGTTTGTAGAACCCGTCTCCTCACAGGCAAACGATGCAGCTCATGGCGGCATGTGCAAAATGCTGCCAGGCACACCTTCATCATTATTTTGTTTTCGTTCTAGTTTAATTTTTTAACAAATCCGGCTGCTAAAAACCAGTAAAGGTTAAGCATCCTGAAACTAATCCAAATCGGCATTGTTCGACTTTTATTTTTGCAGCCCGATTGAAAAAAACCGAAGGACCAGAAGCCCTTTCACCATTCACCCCGCTACCACGCCATGATTGATCGCCTGATCTATTTCAGTGTAAAAAACAAACTGTTCGTTGCCGTCCTCATGCTTGCGCTGATCGTGTGGGGCAGCTATTCATTGGTGCAATTACCGGTAGATGCTGTGCCTGACGTTACCAGCAATCAGGTTGATGTTATTACTAACAGCCCCAGCCTGGCAGCCTTGGAAATTGAGCGGTTCATCACCTCGCCGCTGGAGATGGCCATGAGTAACATTCCAGGTCTGGTTGAAGTCAGGTCGGTATCGAAATTCGGTCTTTCGGTGGTAAAGCTTGTGTTTGATGACGACACCGATGTGTACTGGGCCCGCCAACAGGTGTTTGAGCGGCTCGAGCTGGTTAAGAGCGAAATCCCGGAAGAGTTGGGCAAGCCCTACATGGGGCCCGTATCCACCGGGCTGGGCGAAGTATTTCAGTATGTCATCCGCCCGAAAAATCCGAACGATAAGTCGTTTTCGCTGATGGAAATCCGCACGCTACAAGACTGGTTCATCCGGAAACAACTACTGGGCATTCCGGGCGTAGCTGAAGTAAGCGGGTTTGGAGGATACAAAAAAGAATACCAGGCCATGATTAAGCCCGACCGCATGCGGGCCTTAGGTATCTCGCTGGATGAATTGTTCCTTGCGTTACAGACCGGCAATAGCAACACGGGTGGCGCCTACATCGAGAAAGACAACAAAGCCTTTACCATTCGTGGTATCGGACTTGCCCAGTCCCTGGATGAAATCGGCAACACCGTTGTGAAGGTGAACGACCGGGTGCCCGTGTTGGTGAAAGACGTGGCTGATGTGGTGTTTGGCAACAGCATCCGGTACGGCGCCATTACTGTAGACGGGCAGGACGAAGCTGTGGGCGGCATCATCATGATGGTGAAAGGTGAAAATGGCAGTCGTGTGATTCAACGCATCAAAGAGCGGATGAAAATTATTCAGGCCAAGTTGCCTGAGGGGTTGGTGATTGAGCCGTTTATCGACCGCGAAAAAATTGTATCCAAAGCCATCAAAACCGTTACTACAAACCTGATTGAGGGCGCACTGATTGTAGTGCTTGTAATTTTACTCTTCCTGGGCGACTGGCGGGCCAGCATTCTGGCTGCCTCGGTTATCCCCCTTTCGATGCTTTTCGCCTTCGGCCTGATGATCCAGTTCGATGTGGTTGGTAATCTGATGAGTCTGGGGGCGATTGATTTCGGGTTGCTCGTAGATCCGGCAATTATCATCGTAGAGTCGGTGGTGTTTTACCTCGCTGTGGAGATGAGTAAAACCACTGGCCGGATGGATCAAGTGCAAAAAGAGCGTGTAGTGATTCAGGCAAGCCAGGCGGCTAAAAAATCGGTGGTCTTCGGGGGCTTCATCATTTTGATTGTGTATTTCCCGATCCTGACCCTTACGGGGATCGAAGGCAAGATGTTTGGCCCGATGGCCAAGACAGTCAGTTTTGCCATCTTAGGCGCGCTCCTACTGGCCATCACATACGTGCCGATGATGAGTGCCCTCATCCTTCAACCCCCAAAATCGCCCGATCATCATGGCTTCTCTGAAAAAATTGTGCAATGGTTGTTCCGCCGTTATGAACCTGTTATACGCTATGGCCTGGAAAAGCGCAGCGTTATCCTGCTAACGGCGGTCGGCATATTGGCCGCGGGCATTATTGCGTTCCGGAACATCGGAGGAGAATTCATTCCTAAACTGGCCGAGGGCGACCTGGTGATAGAAACCAACCTGCCAGTAGGAACATCCATGACGGAAACCATTAAGCTCAGCCGCAAAATACAAGCGATGCTCCTCAAAAATTACCCGGATGAAATCGAACGGGTAGTATCGAAGATCGGTACATCCGAAGTTCCGGTAGATCCAATGCCGATGGAAGCGCAGGAAATTGTTGTTGTGCTGACCGACAAAAGCAAGTGGGTGAAAGCGAAGGATCAGGAAGGATTGGTAGAACAGATTGCGGACGATCTGAAAGTATATCCCGGCATTGTCAATTCCATTCAGCAGCCGATTGAAAACCGGGTAAATGAACTCATGAGTGGTGCCCGAACAGATGTTGTGGTCAAGCTTTTCGGTAACAATCTGGATACGATGGTAGTAAAAGGCAACCAGATCATCAAAATCATCAAAGGTGTAAAGGGGGCAGCCGACGTGCAG
>CANGUI010000140.1 GCA_947457025.1 Flammeovirgaceae bacterium
ATTGTGTTGTTCCCTGAGTTGCAAACTCAGGACAGCGGCGGGAGTGTATATGCGAAAAAACGAGGTGGTTGTTTCAGAAGACAGACCAATGACGCCGGAAGTTCCCGAAAGGTCTTTGTGAGATGAGTTCTGCTTATTCGCACACGGCGGCACACCTGCTGCGCTCCGAAAAGAGAACTCCCGGATCATGCATTCCCCGAGCCGATAGATTTTTTCGTTACCTTGGCCAACGATGAATGATCTGGATGCTATCCGCCTGAACTTCAATCCGGAGAATCTGCAAGCCCTGAACTGGATCTTGGCTTTCATCATGTTTGGGGTAGCGCTGGAATTAAAAGTTGAAGACTTTGTGCGGCTGAAAGCCACCCCAAAGGCATCCGTTGTGGGGCTCGGTGCGCAGTTCGTGCTGTTGCCCGCTTTCACATTCATCTTAGTTGCCGTGCTCCGCCCGCTTCCAAGCCTGGCGCTGGGAATGATGTTGGTCGCTGCCTGCCCGGGGGGCAACATCAGCAACTTCCTTACGCATCTCGCGCGGGGCAACACCGCCTTGTCTGTCAGCCTTACGGCTGCCGGAACGGTACTGTCCATTGTTACGACTCCTCTTAACCTGAGCCTGTGGGCTTCTCTGTATGCTCCCACATCCGGTTTACTGCAAGATGTATCGCTCGATGCGTGGAACATGCTCGAAACGATCGTTACCCTCGCGGGTATCCCGCTGCTACTGGGGATGGCTGTTCATCACTTTCTGCCAGGCCTTGCCGCGGGCCTGTCGAAAGGAGTGAAACCGCTGTCGATCGTGATCTTCATCGGATTTGTAGTCGTGGCTTTTTATGGCAATTACGCACACTTTACAGCCCACATTCACGAAGTGGCAGGGCTGGTGCTGGTGCACAACGCCCTGGCGCTGAGTGTGGGTTTTTTTGCTGCCCGCTGGGCCGGGCTCGCGCGTGCAGACCAACGAACGATCAGCATCGAAACCGGAATACAAAATTCCGGCCTTGGCCTCATTCTGATTTTCCGCTTTTTCGATGGCATGGGAGGCATGGCGCTGGTGGCAGCCTGGTGGGGCATCTGGCATATTTTTTCAGGCCTTTTGCTGGCGTTGCTGTGGGCTCGGCAAAAACCGGAGATACTCTCTGCCAAATGATGCAACGTCTTTTTTTTCGATTGCTGCGATCTTATGTGTGGCTCGCACTTCACATCTTTTTTCGCCGCATCAGGGTGAGCGGGCTCGACCAGATTCCACCGGGAGCGGTGCTGTTCACGGCGAATCACCAGAACGCTTTTTTGGATGCTCTGCTCATCGTCTGCTCATCCAAGCGATACACCCATTTCCTGGCCCGGGCCGATATCTTCCGGAAGCGCTGGGCGCGAAGTCTTCTGCGCCTAATCAACCTGCTGCCAGTTTATCGAGTTCGTGATGGGTGGCAGTCGCTTAACCGCAACCATGAAACGTTTGCCGCTTGCAGCCACCTGCTCGCGGCGCAGCAGGCGATCGTGATCTTTCCCGAAGGCAACCACGGCAGCGCACGGAGGTTGCGGCCGCTGAGCAAGGGTTTTTCCCGCGTGGCATTTCAGACGCTGCGCCTTCAACCCGCATTACCGCTCTTCATCGTACCTGTAGGTTTGAACTATACCGATCCAACACATGCCCGTAGCTCGGTGCACATCAAGTACGGACCCCCACTCCGAGCCAACACCTATTTTGAGATGGGGGAGCCGCAGGGAGCTCAAGCCCTGCGCGATGCACTCAGTTTCGCTATGCAGCAACTCATTACCCATCTGCCCGAGCAGCCTGCACCCCACGTAGAAGCACTGACATCTCAGCCTGTTGATTTCCTGGAACCTGAACGCATCAATGCCTGGATCGCCAACCCCGCTCTACCGCTGCCGCTGCACAACAGGCAACCGGATATCGTGGGAACACTTTGGCGCCTATTGCTTTTCCCGATTGCCCTGGCGTGGCAAAGATGGGATGCGAAAATCAAGGACAGGGTCTTTGTAGGCTCCCTGAAGTTTGCTTTCGTTTTTGGCATCGTTAACGTGGCCGTCGTGGTGGTCGTTATAATCGCTATTATCTGGACGGTCTGGACGATCAATACGTGACCGTCGGACGGGAAGCTAATCCGTGGCGAGCATGACTGGCACGATGGCCAAAGTTCTTTGCGGAAAAGGAAACAATTTCTTTGAAGGCGGGCGCGATGCTCCGGGCCACGAAACAACCAGGTTCATGCCCTTCTCAACCGGTGATGCTAAGACCAGCTTTTAACCATCCAATAGGCAGCCCAGGACAGCAGGATCCCGATACCGTAGACCAGGATGACCTTCTTTCGATTTTGCACATCTTCCCACCACAATACCCACCACGGCTTATAAAGCCCCAACAGCAGGGCAAATGCGAGCGTGATGCATAGAAAAACAAAAAACAAACGGATAAATTCCACAGGCTAAAGATACAGGCCGAGGGGATCACTCAAACACGTTTCAGGATTTTCTTATCCGGCAAATCAACACAACCACACCAAATCTGGCCGGGGGAGTGGGCCTTTTTCTCAAACATTCAGCATCAATTAGGGCTGAGGGCATGGCATCCGGTATTTTAATGTTCATACCTCCGCCTATATTTGCGCCTCCATTTTTTGACCCGGGTGACTGCCCCTGACTTCCTGAATCTGTATAAACGCGACAGCCTGGTGCAAGCTCTGGCGGAAGGGCTTCGCACGCCCACCCCCGACACGGTCAGCATCAGGAACTTGCACGGCAGCCTCGACGCGGTGCTTTTTGCCGCAGTACAGGGGGAGGTGCGCGCCTCGCATGTGATCATCTGCGTGGATAAGGAAGAAGCAGCCTACCTCGCCAACGACTTGCAGAACCTGGTCGGCCGCCGGGAGGTTTTAATCTTTCCGATGTCGTACAAGCGACCCTACGAGTACGAGGAGACCGAAAATGCCAATGTATTGATGCGTGCCGAAGTGTTGAGTCGCCTCAGCGACCACCCGGACTCGCAGATCATCCTGACTTACCCTGAGGCTTTGTCGGAAAAAGTGATCACGAAAAAGTCGCTCGCCAAGAACACCTTTCGGGTGAAGAAAGGAGAACGAGTCGATGTTGCATTTCTGGAAGAGTTCTTAAACTCGTACGATTTCGAAAAGGCAGATTTTGTGTATGAAGCCGGTCAGTTTGCCGTGCGGGGGGGCATTATTGACGTTTTTTCTTTTGCCAACGAATGGCCCTACCGCATTGAGTTGTTCGGCGATGAGGTGGACAGCATCCGGACCTTTAATCCCGGCTCTCAGTTATCAATCGAGGAACATCATGATGTCAGCCTGATGCCGAATGTTCAGACACGGCTTGTGCTCGAAGACCGTCAGTCTTTTCTGGAATACATTCCGGCTCACACCCGGATCTGGCTCCGCGACACAGCCTATACGCTGGCTATCCTGGACAAGTGCCATGAAAAAGTAGGCCGCCGCTTTGACGAGATCATCGCGCGCAGCGGCGCTCCTGCCGGGCTTCCGCCCGAAGCACTGTTCGAAACTGAAGCAAGCTTTCGGCTACGTCTGGAACAGTTTCACCGCATCGAATGGGGGCCCCGGCCATTTTTTACACCCGCCCGCACATTCGATTTTCCCTCCGCCGCGCAAACATCCTTTCAGAAGAATTTCGAATTACTGGCGGCCAATTTACTCGAATACCAGCAACGCGGATACACAAACTTCATCGCGGCTGACCAAAGCAAACAGCTGGAGCGCCTGCAAGGCATCTTTGAAGAAATCCACCCAGAACTTCGGTTCCAGCCAATGCCTTTTTCCCTGCGCGAAGGCTATATCGATCACACCCTGAAACTGGCGTGTTATACCGATCACCAAATCTTTGAACGGTACCACCGCTATCGTACCAAGGAGAAATTCTCGAAGTCAAAGGCCCTCACGTTTCGTGAATTACACACTCTACAGCCGGGAGATTTTGTAACGCACATCGATTACGGCATTGCCCGGTTTGCCGGTCTAGAAAAAAAGGATGTAAATGGGAAAGAGCAGGAAGCCATTCGCCTGGTTTTTCGGGATAACGACCTGCTGTACATCAACATTCACGCACTGCATAAGATCTCCCGGTATACCGGCAAAGACGGTGCGCCGCCCGCTATCAGTAAGTTGGGGTCTGGTGAGTGGGACAGCAAGAAAGCGAAAGTCAAGAATAAGGTTAAAGACATTGCCAAAGAGCTGATCGATTTGTATGCGAAGCGAAAAGCGTCTCCGGGCTTCGCCTTCTCGTCAGACGGTTTTCTACAGGCTGAACTTGAGTCCTCCTTTTTATATGAAGACACTCCCGATCAGGCGAAAGCCACCGATGATGTTAAGCGCGACATGGAGCAGCCGCACCCCATGGACCGGCTCGTCTGCGGCGATGTGGGATTTGGAAAAACAGAAGTGGCCATCCGGGCCGCCTTTAAAGCAACCACCGATGGCAAGCAGGTAGCGGTATTGGTCCCCACTACGATCCTGGCTCTCCAACATTACCGCACATTCCGCGACCGACTGGCAAACCTGCCTGTTCGGGTCGAGTACATTTCACGGTTCCGGTCGGACAAGGACACGAAGGCTATCGCAGCCGACGTAAAGGCAGGGCACGTTAATATCCTGATCGGCACACACCGTATTGTGGGCCGTGATTTGTCATTTCACGACCTGGGCCTGCTGATCATTGACGAAGAACAAAAATTCGGTGTCAAAGTAAAAGACAAGCTGAAAGCATTGAAACTTAACCTGGATGTTCTTACGCTGACCGCCACTCCCATCCCGCGCACCCTGCATTTTTCGCTGATGGGTGCACGCGACCTGAGCATCATTGCCACCCCTCCGCCCAACCGGCAGCCGGTGAGCACAGAAGTACACGTGTTTCAGGAAGAAATCATTCGCGACGCGGTAAGTCAGGAAATCCGCAGAGGCGGGCAGGTTTTTTTCGTTCATAACCGAATCCATGATATCGAACAGGTTGCCAATGTTATCTATAAACTCGTGCCCGATTCGCGGATCGGGATCGCCCATGGGCAGATGGAGGGAGATAAATTGGAAAAAGTAATGGTTCGGTTCATTGAAGGGGAATACGACGTGCTGGTTTCCACCAACATCATTGAGTCCGGGCTTGATATCCCTAATGCCAACACCATCATCATCAATCAAGCCCATTTGTTTGGGCTTAGCGACTTGCACCAGATGCGGGGCCGTGTAGGGCGCTCGAACAAGAAAGCCTACTGTTACCTGCTAACCCCGCCTGCCAACTTATTGTCGGCCGACTCGCGAAAGCGGCTGGCGGCGCTGGAAGAATTTTCCGAGCTGGGCGACGGCTTTAAAGTGGCCATGCGCGATCTGGATATCCGCGGGGCCGGTAATTTGCTGGGCTCCGAACAAAGTGGCTTCATCAGTGATCTGGGTTTCGAGGCGTATCACAAAATCCTGGACGATGCCATTCTCGAACTGAAGGAAACCGAATTTAAAGAGTTGTTTGCCACCGAGCTGGCCGAGCGCGCGCGGCAACTTGTGCCCGACTGCCTGATCGAAACAGACCTCGAAATCCTCATCCCCGACACCTATGTGGGCAATACAAGTGAGCGCCTTCACCTCTACGCCACGCTGGATAACATTGCCACCGAATCTGAACTGACACAGTTCGTGGACGCACTGCGCGACCGTTTTGGTGAAATGCCCCCGCCCGTACAACAG